>CAYGTG010000042.1:0-17373 GCA_964352485.1 uncultured Nannocystaceae bacterium
CGCCTACAGCCGCCAGGTCTATCTCTGCGGGGCCAACGGCACCTGCGCCGGCGGTGGCTACGAGCTCGCGCTCGCCTGCCGCGAGATCTACCTCCAGGACGACGGCTCGTCCGCCGTGAGCCTCCCCGAGGTCCCGCTGCTCGGGGTGCTCCCGGGGACAGGTGGTCTCACCCGCCTCGTCGACAAGCGGAAGATCCGGCGCGACCGCGCGGATGTCTTCTCGACCACCGCCGAGGGCATCCGCGGCAAGAAGGCCGTCAAGTGGCGCCTCGTCGACGGCATCTACCCCCGCTCGCGCTTCATGGAGAAGCTCCGCGCCCGCGCTGCGACGGTCGCGGCCGAGACCGCTGAGGGGCTCGGCGACGGCGAGCGCGTCGGCATCAAGCTCGGCTCGCTGGAGCCCGTAATGGAGGGTTCGACCCGCACCTACCGCTACGTCGAGCTGAGCTGGGACGACGAGGCGCGGACCGCCAACCTGACGATCAAGGGGCCGAGCGCCGAGGACGTCGCGCTGCTGGGGGAGGGCGCGGCCGCGCTCCACAGGGCCGGCGATCAGCTCTGGGCGCTGCGGGCGTTCCGTGAGCTTGACGACGCGCTCCTCTTCCTCCGCTTCAACCTCCACGCGATCGGCCTCTGCTTGGTCCGGGCGGTCGGCGACGCGGCGACGATCCTCGCCCACGACGAGGCGCTCTGGGCCCTCCGGGACGGCTGGCTCGGCAACGAGGTGCTCCGGCATATGGCCCGCGTGCTCCGTCGCTTTGACCTCTCGAGCCGCTCCTTCTTCGCCCTCGGCGACGCGGGCACCGCCTTCGCCGGCTGTCTCCTTGAGTTGGCTCTCGCCAGCGATCGCTTCTACCTCCTCGACGATCCCGATCACCCGGTCCAGACTGGGTTGTCGGTGTTCAACGAAGGGACGATGCCGATGACCCACGGGCTTAGCCGGGTGCAGGCGCACCTCCACGGTGAGCCCGAACTGCTCGAGGCCCTCGCCGGGCGTCGCGGCCTCCTCGACCCCGAGGAGTCCGACGACGCAGGCCTCGTCACGGTCCTCCTCGACGACATCGACTGGGAGGATGACATTCGCGTCGCGATCGAGGAGCGGGCCAGCCTCTCCCCGGACGCCCTCACCGGGATGGAGGCGAACCTCCGCTTCCCGGGCGCGGAGAACGAGCACTCGAAGATCTTCGCCCGACTCTCAGCCTGGCAGAACTGGATCTTCATCCGACCCAACGCGACCGGCGGCCAGGGGGCCCTCTCCCTCTACGGCAAGCCCGAGCGCCCCACCTTCGACTGGAAGCGCGTCTAGCGAGAGCTAGCAGGAGTACGCAATGCAGAGCACAACCGTCGATCTCAACGCCAAGATCCCGAACAACGTCGGCCTCGCCGACGATCCGAAGCTCCTGCGAGCCCTCGAGAAGTGGCTCCCGCGCTACCTCGAGTGGTGGCACGACATGGGCCCGACCGACTTCGAGGACAAGCCGGTCTTCCTCCGGACCGCGGTCTCGGTGAACACCGATGGTTGGGCGCACTACGATCACGTGCGGATGCCCGACTATCGCTGGGGCATCTTCCTAAACCCCCGCGAGGAGGAGAGCGAGATCCGCTGCGGTGACGACGCGGGCAAGCCGGCGTGGCACGAGATCCCCGGCGAGCACCGCAACGCCCTGCGGCGGATCATCGTCACCCAGGCCGACACGGAGCCGGCGAGCGTCGAGCAGCAGCGGATGCTCGGGCACATGGCCCCGAGCCTCTACGACCTGCGCAACCTCTTCCAGGTCAACGTCGAGGAGGGCCGTCACCTCTGGGCGATGGTCTACCTCCTCCACAAGTACTTCGGCCGCGACGGCCGTGACGAGGCCGACGAGCTCCTCGAGCGCCGCTCCGGCGACGTCGACAAGCCGCGGATCCTGGGCGCGTTCAACCAGCCCTGCGACCACTGGCTGAGCTTCTTCGCGTTCACGATGTTCACCGACCGCGACGGCAAGTATCAGCTGGCCGCCCTCGCCGAGTCGGGCTTCGACCCGCTCGCGCGCACCACCCAGTTCATGCTCACCGAAGAGGCGCATCACCTCTTCGTCGGCGAGACCGGCCTGGGCCGCATCATCAAGCGAACCGCGCAGCTCGAGAAGCTCGACCCCAACGGCGACGTCCGCAACCAAGGCGGTATCGACTTCGATCTCATTCAGCGAACCATCAACTACTGGTTCACCTATAGCCTCGACCTGTTCGGTGGCGAGATCAGCAGCAACGCCTCCAACTTCTTCGCATCGGGCCTCAAAGGCCGCTTCCGCGAGAGCCGCTACGAGGACCACAAGGCAATGACCGGCACCTACCGACTGCCCGTCGTCGAGGATGGGTCGCTCAACGACAAGGACGTTCCGTTGCGCAACGCGATGAACGAAATCCTTCGCGACCAGTACATCAAGGACTGCGAGCGGGCCCTCAAGCGATGGAACAAGCACATCGTTGAGGAGGGCGCGACCACGGTGCTCACCCTGCCCAGCCGTCGCTTCCACCGCCACCAGGGCATCTACGCCGACCACCACTTCGACCCCGAGGGCAACCTCATCAGCGAAGACCAGTGGGAGGCCAACAAGCAGAGCTGGGTCCTCACCCCCGCGGACAACGACTACCTGCTCAGCATCATGAAGCCCTGCCACGAGCCGGGGCAGTTCGCCAACTGGATCGCGCCGCCGAGCAAAGGCCTGGATGGCAAGGAGCTGAACTTCGAGTACGTGAAGCTTCACGACTAGAACGCGCTCGTCTGATGAAGCCCGCCCGGTGTTTGCCGCGGCGGGCTTTTTTGATGTCCACCTCCGGAGCCTTAAAACGCCCAGCCGAGCATTACGCGTAGGTTGAGCATGTGCGCGCCGTAAGCATCGCCGGCGTCGCCCACTGCGACGTCGTCGTCTTCGGGGTCGCCCATGAAGCCGAGATTGACGCCCAGCTCTCCGCCGACGAAGAGGCCCTTCCACACGGCAACCTGAACACCGGCGCCAAGGCCCAGGTTGAAGCCGGCGTCGGTGTCCTCCGACTCCGCGGTGATCCCGGGCGCAGAGATGCTGAACCTTCCGGATGCGATCGCGAGACCGGGGGCAACGTAGCCGTAGGCGAACAGGCGATTGAAGCCGGCGCCGATTCGAATCTCGGGGAGGATGCGGACCAGTTGAAAGCTCGCGTCGCAGTCGACGGGGCCACACCAGTTCGTGACGTCTTCGTCGAGGTTGAGCGGCGCATGGTGAATGCCGAGCCCCAGCCCAACGCCGAGCCTGTCGCCGGGCGACAGCATCACGCCACCGCCTACACCCCACTCGTAGCCCGCGTCGACGAGATCGGCGAAGTCGTCATCGGCCAGCGGAATGCTGATGATCCCCGGGGCGATATACACGTAGCCCACCCCATCACGTGGGGAGTCGGGCTCAGCGGCCGCAGCCAAGGTCGGGAGCGTGAGCGCGCAGAGCGAGGCGAGGGCGGGGATGACGACGGCCTTCATCGGCATGGGATGAGTCTACGCTTCGAAACCGTCAAGTGGCGCAGTAAGGGCGATCACACACCCAACTCGACGACGATCGGTCGATGGTCGGACGCCACAGTGTCGACCACGAGCGCGGATGTTGCCGGTGCCCACTGGGGCCCCAGCAGGACGTAGTCGATGCGGCGGTCGGGCGCGGTTGCCGGGAACGTGAAGCCCGGGCGTGCTCCGATGCCGACGTAGCCATCGGACAAGACATCCTCAAACGTGGCGATCGTGGACTCGGTCGGGTCCGCGTTGAGATCCCCCATCAACACGACGTTGGGTCGGCCCGCGAGTGCGCCGATGATCTCGGCCGCCTGCATCTCGCGTTCGGCAGCTGTCAGACCCATATGGGTGTTGGCGATCGTGACCACGGCACCGCTTGGGTGCATCACGTCCACGATCGCCACAATCCGCTGCTCGCCGGTCGAGGTGAGGTCCTGCTGCGTTGACGGACCAAGCGGGTGCTTCGACAACACGCTCAGCCCGTACTCGCCGCCCTGCAGCGGGATCGCTGCGAAGAAGGCCGGCTCCATCTGGGTCAGCACTCCCAGGACGTCGGTTTGAAACACGTTGCCGGAGCGCGTGGTGTTCTGGTCGACCTCCTGCAGTGCCACCACATCCGGATCCGCGTCGAGAATCACCTGCGCCACCGCCTCGAGACTCGACTCGGAGCCGTGGCGGATGTTGAAAGTCATGACCACAAAGGGCGTGCTCTCGGCGCCCGTGCTGGTCTCATCAAGCGCCGTGGTCGAGCTCGTCAGTGCGGAGCCGCTCGAGGTGCCGACGTCCGTGGTGCTTGCTTGACCCGCGGTCTCCGCGGCGGAGCTCTCGCCTCCCCCACCGCTGGACGTCGAACCGAGCTCGCCCCCCGAGGTGCTGGCATCGGTGGTGGTGCTCACCATCGGTGACACGTCTGCAGGCTCCGCTGCACACGCTCCGAGCACAAGCGCCACCCCCCACGTCCAGCACGACCCCTTCACTGCGCAGAAGCCTATCCCCGGACGGAACCTCCAAGCCATCGACAATCGTGCGCGATATTGCGCTCAACGATCTTTTCTTTGCGTCTGGGTGAGGGGATCAACAGACGGGATGCGTTGAGAGCCCTGGAACCGATGCGCGCTTTTCGAAACACACTTCCGACTCTTGCTCTCCTCTTGCTCGTTCCTGCATGCGACTCCAAAGAGGGCGGCGAGGGTGAAGGGGCCGATACGGCTGAGAAGTCCAAGGACGGCGAGAAGGCCGGGAAAACAGCCGCGGCAGGCGATGGCGGGGCAGCGGAAGCCCCCAGCGCCCTCAAGGCCGTTCAGGTCGCTGCTGGCAACAGCGCGGCGTGTGCCCTGATGAGCGACGGCACGGCCCGGTGCTGGGGTCGCAACAACAAGGGCGAGCACGGCATCGAGGCCTCGGACATCGACGCGGCGACGCCGGTGGCCGTTCCCGGAGTCAAAGACGCGGCCGACATCTGGATGGGTGGCGACTCCGGCAGCTCCGGCGACATGGTTTGTGTGCGGACGAAAGCCGGCGCGATCACCTGCTGGGGCAGCGCCGCCAACAAACCGAAGACCGACGGCAAGACGTGGACCAGCGCGGCGGAAGAGATCCCCGAGCTCAAGGGTGCCAAGGACCTGGCGCTCGGCGGCGGCACCCAATACGCGGTGACAGCCGACGGCTCGGTGATGGCATGGGGCAGCAACGCGTTCAACTCGATCGGCGATGGCGACACGAGTCGCGGCGACAAGGGGCTGACCAAGGTGCCCGGCGTGGCCAAGGCCAAGGCCCTGGCGGCGGGACAGAACCACGCATGCGCGCTGCTCGAAGACGGCAGCGTAACGTGCTGGGGCTACGTCACTCCCAAGCAAGCCCCGAAGAAGATCGAGGGCCTCTCGGGCGTGGTCTCGATCGGATCCGGTTCGGGGAACAGCGACACGTGCGCGGTCATGGCCGACAAGAAGGTGCAGTGCTGGGGCGAGTCGCAACAGCCCCGCGAGGAGAGCGGCCTCACCGACGCCTCGCTCATGCGCGCGCGCAACCACAAGTGTGTGATGACCAGCGCCGGCGGTGTGCAATGCTGGGGAGCTGGTGACCGCGGACAGGTCGGCACCGGCGAGACCAAAGGTAGCAACGGCAAGAAGGACCCGGTCGTCGACCTGGGCAAGGCAGTGCACATGGACGTGGGCATGAACTTCGCCTGTGCCGCGCTCGAAGATGGCAACGTGAAGTGCTGGGGCTGGAACAACCGCGGCCAGCTCGGCGACGGAACGCTCATCGACCGCGCCAAGCCGGTCACGGTCGTGGGCCTCACCGCCGACACGCTCGCTCCGGCCAAAGACGGCTCGGACCAAGCCCAAGAGTCCGAGGTTGCGATGGACTGGAGCGGATTGCCCGCGGCGTGCACGAAGCCATCCAAGATCACCGCCGAGGACAAGTACCTCCAAGGCGAGTTCAATGTCGCCAGCGCCTACGCGACGTCCCGTACAGACGGAAAGTACGTCGACGTCAACTTGGCGACCTTCAAGATGGATCCCAAGCGCCTGTACGAGGGACCCCGGGGCAAGCAGTTCCGACTCAACCTCAACTTCGGCAAGGTCAACGTCGAGTCCAAAGAAGCGTTTCCGGTGGACGTGGGCGAGTACATCTTTGGGCTCAAAGAGGAGCGCAAAGTCGCCAGCAACGTGCAGCACAAGTCCGGCAGCAACATGCTGATGCGGCTCTCGCTCGAGGGCGCCAGCCCCGGCTCGGTCACCGTCGCCCACATGGACGACACCTGGATCTGCGGCGAATTGAAGCTGAAGACCAAGGAGTCCAGCTTCACCGGACCCTGGGCGGCACGTTTCGTGAAGTAGGAGTCGGTATACTCCCCAGGTGCGAGGGTGGGCGTGGCTGGTGTGCGTTGCGTTGGCGGGGTGTCGCCCGTCGGCCTCTTCGGACGACGGAGGCGGCGGTGACAGTGGCGACGATGCGAGCTCTGCTGCAGGCACGGCGACGACCAGCACCACCGACGCCGGCTCCAGCAGCAGCGCGACGGGGCCTGCGTCGACCGGGCCCGACGATTCCACCGGCGATACTGCGGCCTGCAACGGCTCCCCTGCTTTGTGTGAGCGTCGCTACGACACGGTGGTGTTTCCGGGGACGCACAACTCGGTGGCCGCGACCCAGAGCGGTTTCGCCGCGCTCAATGCCAACCAGACCAACCCCGTGGCCAAACAGCTCGCCGACGGGATTCGAGTCCTGCTGCTCGACGTGACCTACGACGACGGTGAAACCGCGTTGTGCCACGGCCCCTGCGCGCTCGGTTCGCGCCCGCACGTCGAAGTGCTGACCGAGCTGCGAACCTTCTTGACCGACAACCCGCGCGAGGTCGTCACGATCATCTATCAGGACTCGGCCACGCCCGCGGACATCGCAGCCGACTTCGATGATACCGACCTGCTGGACCTCGTCTATACGCACCAAGCCGAGGCCTGGCCCACGCTGGGCGAGATGATCGAAGCCGATGCCCGTTTGGTCGTGACCGCGGAGAACTCCGGGCCCCCACCCGCATGGTTTCATCGGGTCTGGGACCTGGCGTGGGACACCCCCTTCACGTTCACCAGCCTCGAAGAGTTCTCTTGTGAGCACAATCGCGGCGAGCTCGACCATCCGCTGTTCTTGCTCAACCACTGGCTTAGTACCGAGGCCGGACTTCCCGACGCGAGCAGGGCTGCGGATGCAAACGCAGCAGATGTGCTGCTCGCTCGGGTGGCCCAGTGCGAGAGCAGCATGCGACGAACCCCGACCTTCATCGCCGTCGACTTCTACGAACAGGGCGACCTGTTCGAGGTCGTGCAGATGCTCAACGCGCAGCAGTAGTCGCGCGCCGCTGTCGGGGGTGCTGTAGTCTCGTGCCCAATGAGCTGCACTCGCATCGGTTGGACCCTCTGGACGCTGTTCGCCGCCACGAGCGTGATCGCAGTGGGATGCGAGAAGCCCAACAGCATCGAGCTGGGGCAGAACTGCAAAGGCTCGGCAGAGTGCAAGGATCCGGCCGACACCTGCCTGACGATCGCCACCGTAAATCGATGCTCGATGGCGTGTGCGAAGGACACCCCCTGCCCCGACGGCTACGCCTGCGCCGTGACCGACCCTTCGACTCGAACCCGCGGCATGTGCCTTCCCAAGGACGCGATCAGCAAAGCGACCGTCACCGTCAAGTGACGGAAGGCAGACGAAGCATGGGTTGGCTACTGCTTGGACCAGGACGGTGACGGTCCGTAGCTTGGCTCCGGGCTCACCACCTCGAACCGACGGCGGCGCTCCGCAACGAGGCCGAGGTTGGCGAGCGCACGCGCGGGATGCAGGTCTCCAGCCTCGGCCAGCCCAGAGTCGGCCTGTTCGAAGGCACGGGAGGCGGTAGGCTGCTGTGGTGAGTTCCACGGCCCTCCCGCGAGCGACCATCGCTCGCTATGCTTCCGCCCTGCGTGAGGGCGGATCGCTACCTGCGCTCGTAGAGACCGACGGTGGCGAGATGATGGTGGCGAAGTGGCGCGGCGCTGGACAAGGCGTCGCGGCACTCGTCGCAGAGATCATCGCCGGAGAGCTTGCCCGGAGCGCGGGTTTCAACATGCCGGCGCTGGCCATCCTCGAGCTCCATCCCGCCATCGGGAGGAATGAGCGCGACCAGGAGATTCGCGACCTGCTCGTCGCCAGCGAGGGCGCAAACCTTGGCATGCGGTTTCTCGAAGGCGCGCTCGCATTTGATCCTGCGGCGAACATGACGCTCAACCCCAGCGCCGCGGCCAAGCTGGTCCTGTTCGACAGCGTCGTGATGAACGTGGACCGCACCGCCCGCAACACCAACTTGCTGTGGTGGAACGACGACCTTTGGCTCATCGACCACGGGGCCGCGCTGTACTGGCACCACGGTTGGGATGGTGCCGTCGAGCGGCCGACGCGGGCGTTTCCCATGGTGGGTCAGCATGTGTTGCTTCCGGCAGCGGACGGGCTCGATGACGCAGCCGCAGATCTGGCCGCCCTCCTCACCGCAGAGCGGGTCACAGACGCCGTGGGGAAAGTTCCCGATCCATGGCTTGCTGGAGGCGACCCGGGTGCTCGGCGGGATGCCTATGTTGCGTTCCTGATGGCGCGTCTCGAGGCGCTGCCCGCTCTACTCCAGGAGGCCGCGGATGCTCGCGCAGGCCTTTGACTATGCCGTTGTGCGTTGGGTTCCCAGCCTCGACCGAGGCGAGTGGCTCAACGTGGGCGTGCTGATGTACTGCGCGGCCGCGGACCACATCGCGTGCAGAGTCCAGCTGGACCCGCGACGAGCTGCGGCCTTGTGGCCATCGGCTGATCGGTCGATTGTGGACCGCCACCTGTCCGCGCTGGCAGCGGTCTGCCGCGGGGATCCGCAAGCCGGTCCGGTGGCGCAGCGCCCAACGGGAGAGCGGTTCCACTGGCTGGTGCATCCACGAAGTGCGGCGCTACAGGTGTCCGAGGTCCACGCCGGCTTGTCCGAGGATCTCGATGCGACGCTCGATCACCTGTTCCAGCGCTTCGTTGGGGTTGTGCCAGCGGTCGAGTGACGCCCTGGGACAAGAACCGACTCACGGCTCGAGCTTGCGCATCGCGTAGAAGCGCTCCGTGCAACGCGTGCCGGGTTCCAAGAGCATCTGCCGGTAGATGCTCTTTACCGCGCTGACGTCGACGCCGCCAAAGGCCGCATGCTGGTGCAGCTTCCAGTCGTCATTGGCGCGCATATGCTCGAACTTGCGTCCGTCCCACTGCCAGATGCCCTGCTGCAAGCCCTTGGTGTTGGTGAAGTGCTGCCCCCAGAGTTCAGCCTGGGTAAACTCCGGGTTTGGATGCGTGTTGCGGACCGAGAAGATGGGGCCTTCGGAATCCGAAACGTCAGCACTCCAGCCCCGATCAGAGTAGTCCACCCGCAACGAGGGCACGTGCCGCGATGGGGTGTAGATGGTCCGCCCTTCCTGTTCCACGAAGTCCACAGAGTTGCAGGACACCCGCGTGGAGAAGAACGTCATGTTGGGCATCGGCATCTTCGTCGAAAGATCCGGTGCCACGTGGATGGCCGAGACGAGTTCATCGAACTCCGGCGAGTCCTCATAGAAGTGCCCCCGCTCGTACGAAAGCACTCCGACGCTGAGGATGGCGATTCCCGGTCGCAGCTCGACCACCTCCAGCGCCTCGGGAACGAGCGGGGCGACCGCGTCGTAGTCGATCTCAAAACTCGTGAAGATGTGACCATGGATGTTCCACTTCAAGAGAAGTGAGCGGCCATCGCATTCGGAGAAGCGGTCGTTGGAAGGGGCGGTGGTGGTCATGGTGAAAGCTCCTCGCGGCGGTCCGCGGTGAAGAATCCGAAGTGCTCAGCGGCTTCGTGCATCGCGGCCGCGCAGCGCTGAATCTGGGATGGGCTGTGCTCGGAGGTCACAAACAAGCGAACGCGGGCCTGTCCGACCGGGACCGCGGGAAATTCCATGACCGAGCCTTCATGTCCGCGGCGCATGAGGTAGTCAGCCAGCAAGATCGTCCGGTCCTCCGGACCGTAAATCACTGGGACAATCCAGCTCTTGCTGGGTCCGATGTCGACGTTGGTCAAGCTCTCGCGGAGCTGTGCAGCGTTGGCGAGAACGCGCTTCCGCCGAGCATCACCGTCGCTGGATCCGAGAAGCTCTACGGCCCGCGCGACCCCAGCGGTCACCGCCGGGTCCAAGGCGCACGAGAACATTCGGCACCGGGCGTACCAGTTGACATAGCGCGCAAGCTCGTGGGTGGTGATGAGTGCTCCACCGACTCCGCCCAGCGCCTTGGAGAACGTGATGACCAGATAGTCAACCTGGTCCAACACCCCCTGAGCCTCCGCAACGCCGCGCCCCTTCGGTCCGGCAACCCCAAACGAATGCGCCTCGTCGACCAGGACTTGCGCCCCGAACTCCTTCGCGAGCGGCACGATTTCGTCCAACGCACCGAAGTCGCCATCGGCCGAAAACACCCCCTCGGTGCACACCAGGATCCGACGCCCGCTGGGCGCGATCTCCTCGAGGATGCGCCGCAGGCTGACGGCATCGTTGTGTTCGAAGTAGTGAATCTTGGCGCGGGAGAGTTGTGCGCCCTCGAGGATGGACATGTGCACGGACTTGTCGAGCACGATGTGGTGGCGACGCTTCATGACCGCCGAGATCGTCCCGGTGTTCACCGCGTAGCCCGACGAAAACAACGAGACGCCGCGGCCAGGCAACCCGACGAAGTCCAGTAGGTTGCGCTCCAGCTGGGAGTGCAGATCCAGCGTCCCGGCCTGGACGGGCGAACTGCACGCCCCCAGACCGTACTGGTCCAGGGCCTGCTTGGCGGCCTCGATCACCTCGGGGTGCACGCCGTACCCCAGGTAGTTGTACGAAGAAAAGTTGAGCAACTCGACTTCGGTGCCGTCGGTGCGGCGGACTCGGGTCGCGGGTCTCTGCGCCCCGAGGCGTGCAGCTTCGAAGGGGTAGCGTCCGTCGGCTTCAACCTTGTCAATCCACTCGGAAAAGCGGATCGCCTCGGACTGCTCACCGTCGATGCTCGACAGGAACATGTCGTACGAGTAGTCCAAATACTCGGGACGAGTGTTGCGCGCCTCAGGCACCGACCCCCGCTTCCGCGTCTTTCGCCTGCTTGGTGGCGCGGAGCAGATCGACGAGTCCGCCAATATCCTTGAGTGTCGACAGCTCCGATCGAGGGACGCGGACCCTGAGTTCGCGCATGCTGCAGGACACAACCTCGACGATGTCCAGGCTGCTCGCGCCCAGCTCCTTCATGTTGCCCTGTGGTGTCACGACGGCCGGGTCGATCTCGGTGACGATCTCGGTGAGGTGGCGCTTGACGATTTCGAAGACTTCTTGGGTGGTGGGCGTGGTCATTTTGGGTCCTTCTTGGTGAACAGTTCAGGTTTTCGACTGCGGGCTCGCTCCGCGATTCCCATCAATCCGTCGAAGAATGAGAAGCCTTTGTCGACCATCAGCACTTGGCCGCCAATCGCGTCGAGGAGGCCGCTACCAAGGGCCAGGGCCACATTGGCGATATCCTCCGGCGTCGTGTAGCAGTCCTCGAAGCCCCCTAGATTCTCGAGCAGGTTGTGGAAGTCATCGCCGAAGGTGGCATCAAAGGAATCGGTGCGAACCAACCGCGAGCGAATGATGTTGACCCGGACCCCCTCCTCGAACAGCCGGAAGTTCATGTACCGGCACATCGTCTCGAGCACCGCTTTGGACGCCGCGACGAAGTCGTAGTTCTGGAAGAACCGGTCGGGCCCGTCGCTCGACATCCCCATCACGTATCGAGGGTATCGACCGAAGCGCTCGTGGATCGCCTCGGTGTACGCGAACAGCGGCCAGCTGCTGTAGTCGATGCTCTGGGCCAGTCCGCGCTGCGACCAGTCCTGCAGCGACGGCGTGCGCAACGCGAAGGCAACATTGGAGACGAAGACGTCGATGTGGTCATGCTCGGCGGCGATGGTGTCGAGCAACGCCTTGGTGTCCTCGGCCGAGGTGACATCTGCTTCGACGAACATCGGCGGCGGCCCCCCAGCGGCCTCAAAACGCGCCCGAACCTCGGCGAGGTCGGCCGACCCCCAACGGTAGGTGGCGACAACGTGAGCCCCCTTGGAGGCATAGGCCAACCCGGTTGCCAGCCCGATGCCCATGGTGCCTCCGGTAATGAGGACGGTCCTATCGTGAACGTCGAACGCTTGAGTCATGTCATCTGTCTTTCGTCAAACCGTGTCAACGAGCTCTCGTGCATCAGAGCCTCCATCGTCGTGGCGCGTTGCAAGGCTTCGCGGCGGGGCAGCGTCAGCGTGCTCTTGAGCAGGCGCAGGTTGTCGCGGTCGTTGTCGGCAACCGACCACGCCAGCGACTCCGCCGCAGACCGAACCTTCGAACGTTCGACGACCGCGTTGACCACGCCCGCCGGCAGAGCGTCGGCCCGAATGCTGCGCCCGGTGTACAGGAGCTCGTTGGCGAGCGCCGGGCCGACAATGCTCCCCAGCAAGTGGGTGATCCCCATCCCCGGCGTGATCCCCAGGCTCATGAAGTTGGCGCAGTGCCGGCTGCTGGACGCCAGAATCAGCAGGTCGCACGCGAGCATCAGCGCGAAGCCGCCGCCGAGCGTGTCCCCTTCGACCGCGGCGATCACCGGCACCGGCGCTTGCACGATCTTCAGGCCCAGGGTCAGCTCGGCGGGCGAGATCCGATGGGAGGCAACGTCGCGCAAGGTCTCCCGCGTTGCCCCGCTGCAGAACCAACGCTCCGTCCCTGCCAGCACGATCGCCCGAACGTTCCTGTCGGAGGCGGCGGCTTCGAGGGCGCCGAGGATTCCGTCGATCATTGGATGCGACAACCCGTTGGTGCCCGCTTCGTCTGCCAGTTCGATCCACGCGACGCCGTCGGCCGGAGGTCGGAGCGTTACGGGATTCACAGGGTTGCCTCCCACGGACACTCCCCGCGTTCGAAGGCCGCGATCCGGCGCTGGACGGCGGGATCCCTCAGGTCTTGCAGCGTTTGGCGAGCTCCGGCTTCGAATTCCGTAGGGTCGGTCCCCCAGCGTTCCCGAAGTGGCCGCGCGGCGCCGCGCGTACGACTCAAGGCGCGGGCGAGCTTCCTGCTCGTACTCTGCACCTCCTGTACGCCCACAACTGTGTCCGCCAGGCCCAAGCGAAGAGCTTCGTGGGCACCGATGGCGCTGGCCGTGAGGCTCATGCGCCGCAGCGTCGGTGCGCCGACCCTGGCGGCGACGAGTGATCCGACGATGGCTGGCGTCAGACCGAATATCGCTTCGGGCAGTGCGAACGTTGCGTCTGCCCCGGCGAGTACAACATCACATGCCGCGGCGAGTCCCACACCGCCCCCCGCGGCGCTGCCCTCGACGACCGCGAGCAGCGGATGCGGCAGCGCATGGAGCCTGCGCAAGACCTCGGCAAACCCGAACACCGCTCGCTCCAGGGTATTGCGTGCGGTGCGGCCGACGCCGCCCAAGTCCAGCCCCTCGCAAAAGCAGTCGGTCCCTCGCAGCACCACGACGGATCCGTCGATGGGACCAGCGAGCTGCAACAGCAGGTGAGAGATACTCACGGCACTGAGCCGAGCCGGAAGTCTGATCTCATGCGCGCTGGTAGTCGCGGACATGGTCCTTGCTCCCTCGGTAGGTCAGGCGGCCCCGATATCGACGGTCCAGAAGGTCGTCGTGCCCGTCCAGGCTCACGCGGTAGTCGCCGCAGTCGACCCAGCACGAGCGCTCTCGCTCCGCCTCCTCATACTCCCGAACCCCGATCGTCCGCCGCGCCTGCAACAGGGCACCGAGGTTGGCCCGACTCGCCATCTGTGCTGCCTGCGGTCCGAACACGCCGCTGTACGTCTCGGCGCAGGAGCCAGAGCCATAGGAGTAGACGGTGACGCGATCGCCTTCGACGTGGGCGCCGTCCCGGGCAAGCGCGTCGACGAGCCCCAACAACGAGATGAATACGCTCGAGGCATAGGTCCCGCCCATGCGGCGGTTGAACTGCAGCGACGGGGCGATGCGGCGTTGGAAGTCTTCGCCAATCCAGCCACGATCCTCGCATCCAAGGCTGCGCAGGGCAGCCCGGTGGGCGCGCAGCGTGATGCCACCGAAGGGCGCGTGGTAGACGGCCAGCGGCGCCCAAGCTTGCAGTGCCGCGACGGTGTCGATGGACGGTCCACCAAGGCGGCGCACGGCGTCGCAGTAGCGCTCCAGCGTGATGTCGACGGCATCGAGGTACGACAGCAAGCTCGTCTCGGAATGCCCCGCCTCCACCCGCGACGTCGGTCGAGTGAGATCGGAGACCTCCTGGGTGAAGACGCCGCTGTGGCCGAGCTCGATCCGCATGAAACGGGGTTCGTGGCTCAGAAGCAGGGCGCATGCCCCGGCCCCCATCACAAACTCATAGGGCTGGTGAAAGTGCTGCCGGCTCTGGTCGGTGGTGATGACGAGGGCGCGTGCCCCCTGCGGCTGATTCGCCAACCAATGGCAGGCGAGCATCATCGCTGCGGTACCGCCGTAGCACGCGATCTTGACCTCCATGTTGCGGCAGTGATCGGGCAGCTTTAGCCAGCGTTGCACCCACGTCGAGAGCGCCTTCTCCTGGTCGGGTCCACTCTCGGACGCCACGATCAGCAGCCCAACGCTGCCTCGCGACTCGTCGTCGAGGAGTCCGTCGGCGGCGTTGACCGCCATCGTGACGGGGTCCTCCCACGGCGGGTTCACCGACCGCTCATCGATCATCATCTGCCCAACGACTTGGTCGACGTTGCCGCCGCGTGCCGCCACCAAGGTGGCCATGTCCAGCGCCATGGTCGAGGGCCACACCGCGATGGCGTCGATTCCGACGCTTGGTCCTACGGCGCCCAATCGAGCCCTCCCGTCACGCGAAGCGTCGCGCCGTTGACGAAGGCCGAGTCTTCCGAAGCGAGGAACAGCGCCGCGGCGGACAACTCCTCCAGGGCCCCCATGCGGCGCTGAGGGCAATACGCGGTCGCAAACTCTCGAAGCTGCGTCGTCATCTGATCGCGGGTCATGTCCGTTTCGAAGTAGCCCGGCACCAAGATGTTGGTCCGTACTCCCTTGGGCCCGTACTCCTTGGCCAGCGTTTTGGCCAAGCCGTGGAGACCCGCCTTGCTCGCGGCGTAGGCGGCTTGTCCGGACGCTCCGTCGGACACCACCGAGGACATCATGATGATCGAACCGCGACGCTGCGCGACCATCTCCGGCAGAAACGCCCGGCTGACCCGGAAGCTTCCGCCGAGGTTGGTATCAATGACTTCCGACCAGGAAGCATCGGTCATGGCATAGGCCATCTCGTTCGCCGTGATGCCCGCGTTGCAGACGACCGCGTCGACACCGTCGAGCCGTTCGAGCACCTGATCGGCGACGGCGTCGATCGCTGCAGCATCTCGGACATCGAGTGCATAGGACGCAAACGTGCCTTCAGGGTGGAGTTGACGCGCGCGCTCTTCCACGCTGTGCGCGGCCGCTTCTTGACTGCGATAGGTGAAGGCAACGTCCCAGCCTCGCCGCGCCGCGGCAAGAACCAGTTCTGCGCCAATGCCTCGCGACCCACCCGTAATGAACATTCTTGGCATACAAGGCTCCTATTGCGTCCACATGGCTTCGAAAGCGCACGCGCAGACGATCGTCTCGCCCACCAGCACCTGCCCCACACTCGTCAACACGTAGCCGTCGTCTTCGACGGCCTCGCTCAGCATCGTGAGCACCGAGTCCGGCTGGACTTCTCGCAAGAACGCCGCCTCGATGACCCGTGTCAGACGAACGGCGACCGGCTCGGACAGTCCTCGACCCAGGGCCGCGGTCAGCAACGCAAGCTGGCCCGCGCCCTCAAGCTGAAAGACGCCCGGGTAGACCGGGTGATCGACGAAGTGACCGTCGAATCCGCGGTCGGCAGCCGTCACATCACGCTCGCCCCAGGCACGCCCGGCGGCGGTGTCGAGGCCTCGGACTCGGTCGACCAGACGCATGGGGTCGCGGTGCGGCAGGATCGCCTCGATCTGCGAAGCGCCCATGTCCGAAGGCGGAAGGTCCTCAGGCGTGAACAACCGGGTTCGCCGGGCGCTTCGGACCCGCTGCCGCAGGTCGTCGCGGTGATCAGCTGCAGGCATCAGCCACCTCCGCAAGGCGAGCGCTGAGCTGGCCGGGCTGGTGCGGGTTGTCGATCGCCAGCGGCCTCGCGTCGAGCGCACCTCTTCCCCGCGCGGCCAAGCCCGTCAACACGCGACCCGGACCGACCTCGAGCAGCACGGCACCAGGGTGACGACGCGCGAGTGCAACCAGCAGCGCAGACCACTGCACGCAGTGATCCACGTGCGCGGTCATGGTCTCGGTGAGCATGGCCGCGCTGGGGTCGGCCACAGCGTCGCCCACCACGTTGGACCACCAGGTCGCGTGGGGGAGCTGCCACGGGGCGCGCTGAAGATCCGGGGCAAAGGCGTGCGCCACCGGTGCGAACCTCCCGACGTGCATGGGGATTCTCGATTCGATCATCGTGGTCATCGCAAACAGATCCTCTTCGAGGCGCTCGACCGCGGCGGCAACGGCATCACTCTGACCGGCGATGACGACTTGGCGCACACTATTGACGTTCGAGATCGCCAGCTCGCCAGGGTCGATCTCGAGCTGCTCGCGGACCGCGTCGAGTGAGGTCTCGACCTCCTGCGGGCTCGGTCCGGTGACCGCAACCATGACGCCCCGCGGCCCTTGGTCGTAGTGCCGACCTCGAGCGGCGACCAAGTCGTCCGCTGCGTCCTGCGCCAAGGCGCCGATCTGAACCAGGTGCGTGTACTCCCCCAGGGACAGACCCGCGGATGCGACCGGCGACAGCCCCTGCGCCAACAAGCACTCGCGCCACGCGCGGGTGCTCAGGTGCACGGCCAGCTGCACGTCGAGGTTCCGCTCGAACGTGCCGTCGAATGCGTGTCCAGCCAACGCGTGAAAGTCCGCAAGGGCCCGCGCCGCTGCGTCCGGGTCGACCGCCGCGGCCCGCTCGAACATCTCCGGATCGCACGAGCTCTGGCCGGGGAAGACGAAGATGAGAGGACGACTCATGCGCTCACCGCCGAGCTCTTTGTCGATCCCGAAAGGGTCAGGACCTGGCCGTGAACGGCATCCATCCGACCGCACAACAGCATCAGCGTCGTGTTGGCGGCCTGCTCGAGGACGCCCGCGGTGGGCGATGCCGGCAGCCGAACCATGTTGAAACGGGTCTTCTTCTGGACCAAGTGGGCTGCGACGTACAGCGTCAGCGTTTCGGCGACTCGTGCCGCGACCGCGGCGTCATCACCCACCAACAACAC
>CAYGTG010000043.1:0-17360 GCA_964352485.1 uncultured Nannocystaceae bacterium
CCCTCCTCGAGCTCGACCAGCGGCCCCGCCCCCTCCCGAAGGATCGCCCTGGTCTTCCCGTCGACTTTGACGTCCTGCGGCCACTGCTGCGCATCTCCGGGGAGCTCGATCTCGACCGGTCCAAACACCGACACATCGAGGGAGAATTTCGCGCCGTCGCTCCCAACCTCCAGCTCGAGGTAGCTCGGCCACACGCAGATCGTGACGTCCCCCTCGACCTTCCGGCAGTCCCGGGGCTCGGGATCGACCTCCTTCACCCATTTCACCCAGTCCGCAAGTTCATCCGGAACCTCCACCTGGGCCGGCGCCGCCTTGGTCACGCTCGAAGACAACAGCCCCACGATGAAGGTGCTGATCACAAGCCAAGCAAGGCGGTACGTCCCCATGCCGGCGATAGTACGAGATCGACCGCCCCACGTACGGGCCCACAAGCACGCAAACCTTCGTTGCTAGCCAGTGGGCGTAACGGACGACCAGGTCGTACCGATCCGCAGCTCGTCGAAGTCGGTGCTGTAGCGGCCCGATACGACGACGCGATGGATCTCGAGCGCATCAAGCGTGACAGTTACATCTGGGGTCACAGGAGCCGCGTTGAGGTCGGGGTTGATCCACATCGAAACGGTGTCTTGCGCATCGGCGAAGTCGATGGCGACAGCAATGAACACCGGCTCTGCGGACGGAACACTGGAGGTCTGTGGGGTCTGCCCCATGACGTGCAGGCCCCACGACCCCGCGCCTTTCTCCACGGCATGACGGCCGATCCGCAGCGTATCTCCGAGCTCGACGTAGGCCCATCGATCTCCACCATCGCCCGAGAACGACTGGGCGAGGAAGCTCAACCAGACCCTCGTTCCGGACGCACCAAGGCGCCCGTCTTCGGTGAGCCACGCAGGATCGACCCGCGTCAGATCGATCACCCGCCACGCACTCGAGCTGGTCCCAAAGCTGGTCCGCAGTTGGGCCCCGGAGGTCGAGAGCTCCAGACCCCCACTGTCGGTATAGGACAGCGCCGTCGTTCGTGCGTCAGGCTCCACGCCCGCGTCCGCCGGAAACACTGCGATCCCGGTCGCACGGGAGTGTGCATAGTCGTCACGCCACGCGCTCGCCCAACCCGTGCCCCCGAGCAGGTCGACCACGCCCCCACCCGTCGGCCAGGTCGCGCCGCAGCAGTCCCGATGCGGGTACTCGAACGGCTCATGAGCGATGAGCCCTTGTGCGGGCTCCGGCGAGCGCCAAGGATCCGCGAAGACTGCGAGGCTGTTGCCGACCGCGCGCTCCGTCGCGAGACTCGAAGGCACGTTGTGAAGCCTCGGTCTGGGATCGGAGATGGCAAGCGTGGACGACCCTCCACCATCGAGGTTGATCGCGTCAGTCACGGAAAACTCGCGCATGATGTCCGCAAGCTCGGTGGTCGTGACCCCTTCGCTGATCGCCTCCTGCCGGCCGTCGACCGCGACGAGGACGAGCTCGCCTGTCTCGGTGACGCCGGCAGCGGAGCGCGGGTGCAGCTCCGGCCAATCCGCGGTGTTCATCCCGTCGGTCAGGATCTGCTCGCGAGCACCCACAGCGTTGAAGGGCACGATCCCTTCCGCGGTGGTGTTGCCTCGAGGATCCGCAGGCTCTCGATGGACGATCGAGGCGACATTGTCGGCGCCGATATTCAGCCCAAAATCGTAAGGTCCCTCGAAGACCGAGTAGACGACGCCGTCGGACCCCGCCAACCCCCCGACACTCGAGTACGCGTCGACGCTTGGAAACGGACTGAAGAAGTTCGCGTTGATTGCGAGCTGCGCCTGGCTTTCATCGAGGAAGGCCAAGGTTGGCTGCAGCGTCGTCTCGCGAGGGAGACGCCCGTTGTCAGGGGTGACGGAGAACTCGATCCCGGGTGTGGCGGGGTCGATGATCGCGACGTAGTAGCTCAGTGGTCGCGGGCTCTCGGTCGTACGGTGGACCAAGCAGATCCCCATGAACGGGTGGGTCACGAGCTGCTCGCCGTTCGACCAGGCCGGCACCCGCATCTGACAGTCGAGTCCGTCACCCTCAGGTGGCGGCTCGACCCCGGTGGACGTCTCGTTCCCCGGGCCCGAAGAACTCGAGCCCGACGACGACGGCGGCGGCGACTCCGTTGTTCCGATCGTTCCCGTCACGCCCGTCGACCCTGCGTCCGGGGAGCCCGACCCCGAGGTACTGCTCGTCGCTTCGGGGGCTGCGTCCGATGGCGACGAGGCCGAGCAACCGATCGCCAGCGCGACGACTGTCAGCTGCGACGTCCAAACGAATGCGCGCGATCGAGCCACCCCGAGTATTCTACGCGCGCCGAGCCACACGCGACACCCAAGCCGAGAGCAGCCGCGTTCGTGCCGAATTCGGTTCTCGCTAGGCGTGGTTGTTCAATCCGTGATCTTGTCGGCCGCGTGGCGAGTGCCGTTCGTCACATCGTGACGCTGAAGGTCCAGACGCGTTGTCCCGGATCACAGCGACTCGACAGGGGTGTCCCTAGGTTCCAGGGGTGTCCCCCCTGACAGTATTGGTCGGCCTCGCGCTCACCCAGGCGCCGCCGGCCCTACCCGACGAAGCCCCGTCTCCATCGACGGTCCCCAGTCTGCCCGCCGAATCCGATGCATCCGAACCCGATCCCGCGGAGGCGCCATCAACGGCGGACCCCGAGCCTGACATGCCCGTGACGGTCGAAATGCAGGACGGTCGGCGCGTCGTCGATCTGGCCGACGAGTCCACATGGGAAGGCCTATCACCGACGCAACGCGACAAGCTTAGGGCCGAGCGGGCCCGGCGGGATGCAGGAACCGCGCCGTTGGTCCCCGCGCCTTCCGAAGCCTCCGAGCAACCCCCGGCTGCGACGCGTCGCTGGGATGCCGGCAGCACAAATCTCCAGCGCCAAACGGAGCTGCAGGCCTACTACGAGATGAAAGAGCGCAGACTCGTGACCTCGACTGCCGTCTTCGGAGGGGTCTGGGGCGTGCTCACGCTCGGAGCGCTCGTCGCCGCTGGGACCGGCAATGGGTCGCCAGGTCTGTACGCGGTCATCGGTGTCGGAACGGGCGTGTCGGGCCTTGGCACGATCGTATCGGGCACGATGCTCGGTGCCCATCGCAACACGCGACCGCTGTACTTCGCCGCCAGCCCCGGCGGATTGACGCTACGCTTCTGAGCACTCGCTGTGCGCACCGCTGGCCGATGGAGTTTCCAGGTGCCAGCATTGCGCCATGACGTGGCGACCAAGCCGAGCGGCGGGCCTGCAGCGCCTGGCCGAGTTCCTCCCTCGAGCGGGCGCGCACTACGGCCGCACGCGCAACTTCGACGAAGGCTGGGACGGGCAAGGCGCCGGCGGGCCGCAAGAGCGAGACAACGTATCGGGGCTTTCACCGTGGCTGCAGCGACGCCTGCTGCTGGAGTCCGAGGTGATCCAAGCCGCGGTGTCCGCCCACGGGCACCGTGAGCCGCTCAAGTTCGTCGAGGAGGTTGTATGGCGGACCTACTTCAAGGGGTGGCTGGCGCAGCGGCCGAGCGTGTGGACGCACTACCGGACCCTGGCGCACAGCGGCCTCGCGGAGATCCAGGCCTCGACGCCGCGGCGACGCAGCTTCGAGCGCGCGATCGCAGGGAACACCGGAATCGAGCCGTTCGACCACTGGGTGCAGGAGCTGATGCAGACCGGCTACCTGCACAACCACGCGCGGATGTGGTTTTCGAGCATTTGGATCTTCACCTTGAAGCTGCCCTGGGAGCTCGGCGCGGCGCTGTTCGAACGCCACCTGCTGGACTTCGATCCGGCCTCCAACACGCTCGGCTGGCGTTGGGTTGCAGGCCTGCATACGCGGGGGAAGGTCTACGCGGCCCGGGCGGAGAACATCGCCACGCTCACCGGGGGCCGCTTCGACCCCGCCGGAGCGCTCGACGAAAACCCGGAGCCCGTGACCGAAGACGTCGAGCACCCGAGCGTGCCGCTGCGATCGTGGCCCGCGCCGGCTCCGGGCCCTCGTACGGGCGTGCTGGTGACGACCGAAGACCTGCTGCTGGAGCGCTCGGAGCTCGCCGAACTCGAGCATGTGCACACCGTCGCCGGCGGAGTCCCGGCGGCCCTTTGCGACGCGCAGCGCTACGCGGATCCGGTCAGAGCGTTTCACCGCGCGTCCCTGGACGACGGCTTGAGCCGGGCCGGGCATCACTTCGGCACCGAACCCGTGCGCCTTCCCGATGGCGCTGACTGGCTCGCCGCCGCCCTCGACTGGGCCGGCACCCACCGCCTGCAGCGAGTCTCGATGATCGCACCCCAGGTGGGACCGTGGCAGCCACCCATCGCCGAGCTGTCCGACCTCCTGCATGCGGCCGGGGTGCACCTCACGTGCACCCGCCGCGCGTGGGACCACGATCTGTACCCGCACGCCTCGCGCGGGTTCTTCCGATTTAAGAAGGTGCTCCCGGAGCTGCTGCGCGATACTGCAGCGTCGTAGGAGTCGGGACGCCGCTCAGCCCCCGCTGCCCTCGATCAGCATGCGTGCTCGCTGTGCGGCCGTGATGCCAACCGCGGAGCCGTTGATGCGACCGATCTCGTCGTCGGCGAAGATGTGAATCCCTCCCCACAGCCGAGACTGCCCCGCTTGATCTGCGGCGTCGTAGTAGCTCGCCCATTGAAGCGTGACGTCCTGCGTGGGGCCGGCCTCGAAGATCAGGGCGTTGCCGGCGGGGAGCGTGAAGCTGTGCATGCCGCCGGGGAACCATGGGCTTGCGGTGTAGGCGGTCATCGCTTCGGCGGCGGCGCGGCTGAAGGTGGAGTGTCCGGACGTGAAGCCCGGGAAAGCCGGGGTGACGAAGGTGCGCCGCTGGTAGGGAATCCAGTCTTTGGCTCGCATCCAACGCAGCGGGGTGTAGTCCCGCTCGCGATCGCCAGGCTCCCCGGGCCACGACCACACGGCGATCTCCCCCACATGCCAGCGAAGGTGGTGGTGGCGTTCACCGGGCGCAGCGGACTCCGGCGTGATCAGCTCGATGAGCCCCGGCTCCAGCGGCAGCCCGTTTTCGCTGTAGCTGGGCAAGCCGGGATCGGAGCGCTGCCCCTGCTGACCCATCCACCGAATCAAGGTGATCGGCCTGGGGCCCAGGCTGTCGCGCTTGAGCTCCCAGGCGCTGATCGCCGCATCGTGCACCGCACCGGAGACGGTCAGATAGAAGCCGACGTCCCACGTGAGTCGGTCGACCGGATCTCCCTGACCAAAGGGCACGCGCTCGTTGTCACGCAGCTCGTCGGACACTTCGTTGGCCAGGCCCATCCAGTGTCCAGGAGGCGTGGTGGACCGGGGTCCGTCGGCCCAGATCTCGGCCGCCACCCGGGTGAAGTCACCGCGCGGCACCACGTTGGGCACGTAGGGCTCCGCGGTGACCGGGTTGGTCTCGTAGCCCTGCCCGTCATCCCGACCGAGCGTGTTGTTGCCCAGGCTCGAGGGCCCGATGTCGATGCGCACGCCGTCGTCGACGTCCAGCTCGGAGGTCTTTCGGATCACCTGGACGACCCAGTCGACCATCTGTGGATCGCGTACGGACGGGTAGCCCGCGCCGGGATCGGAGTACAGGCCGGTGTCGGGATCCTTGGCGATGGCGAAGGGCTCCACATCGGCCCACTGCGGACCGATGTAGGGCTGCACGGCGTCATCCAAGACGATGCCGTTCTGCGTCTCGGCGGTTCCGAGGTTGAGCTGCTGCCAAACGTCGGGATCTTCGACGTTGGTGCCCGGGACATCGACCACCATCACAGGGTTGGAGGGGGACCAGTCGGTCGTGTCGACGTAGTCGTTGGCTTCGTTGGCGCCGTCGTCCGCGAAACGCTCGATCACGGCCCGCCCAATCCGGTTGCCGATCGCGATGGCGTCGTCGCCGTCGCTGTGGGCGTCTTCGGGATCCAGGCCCAACACGCCCATGAACGACGCATAGCAGTCGAGGCTGGTCTCACCGCCCACCGCGTTGGCGAAGCGATGCTCGAGGACGCGGAGCGTGGCGTACGACAGGGCAACCTCCCGGGCCTCGGAGACGTCTTGCGCCTCGTGCCGCTGCGTGTAGACGACGCCGTCGGAGACGTCTTGGTAGGCCGCCCACGCGTCGTACATCGCGACGCTGGCGTGATGGAGGTTTCGCGCGTGGACCGGCGGATGCGGAATGTCGCGGCGAATGCTGTCGAAGAGCAGCTCCATCCATCGGCGGGCCATGCTCTCGCTTGGGGCGATATCGACGCGGTCTGCCGGACAGCTCGTCTCGACCTCCGGTACGGGGCCCGGCTCCCACAGCGTCAGGTCTTCGGGCCCCACGACCACCCCCTGGTCCAGCAGCGGGGTGAGCACGCTGCCGCCGGCACCCCACACGCCGCCGTCGGGGTCGGTCCACAGCGCATGGATCGACTGCGGTCGCGACGTCAGGCCCAGGTCGATGGGTTCCCAATCTGCGCCGCTCACCTGCCGCATGGCGAAACCGTCGACACCCGCGACCCACGTCGTCCCGTCGTTGTCGATCGCGACCGCCTGAAGCAGTGGGGCCTGCGGCGGAGTGTCGTCGGAGAAGCCGTCGACTCCACCGCGCAGCAGCAGGCCCTCGCTGAGGCCACCCACGATGACGACGTCTTGCTCATCGCCAGCGACGGTGAACAGCTGCGTCGTGGTGTCCACGTCGATGCGCCGAATCTCGGTACCATCGAAGTGCAGCACGGTGCCCAAGCCTCCGACCATCCACACGTCGTCGGGGCCGCGGCCCCAGACCTTGAACAAGGCGGGGATGTTGCCCGCCGCACTTCTGGGCAGGTCCGCGGGCAGCTCGACCTCGGTCCACGCGGCGCCATCGTATCGCCACGCGAAGCCGTCGCGACCGGCAAAGCCGCCAACCGCCCACACGTCGTCGGGCGCGGCGCCCCAGATCCCAAACACTGTGTTGCCAAAGAAGACCGGCGTCGGCGTGCGCTCGAACGCGTCGTTTTCGTATCGAAGCACCGTCGCGCCTCCACCGCCGAGAAAGACCGGCCCGGACTCGAACGCATGAACCCACCACAGGTCGTGCAGCATCGGGACCTCGACCGGCTGCAAGGCGCCGTCGCGGCTGCGAAGAACCGCCGGACCCGACGTCAGCTCGGGCTGGGCGCCCACCACCCAGACATCCTCCGCGCTGGTGCCCGCAACCGAGAGGAAGGCCGCCCGTGCGTGCAGCGCCGCCTCGCCGATCTCCGGAATCGGGGGAGGTGACTCCTGCTCCGGACTGCACCCGGCGAGGAGCAAAAGCGCGATCACCGTGCGAAATCCTGAGCCGTTCATCGAGGCTGTCAGTTTATTCGAGGTCGGGCCGAGGTCGAGCCCGGGAGGCCTGCGCGGCCGCTTCTTGGCGCCCCTGGGGCTTCGCGCCGCCGAGCTGGGGACACGCCGAGTGCAACCCGCGCCGAGCACGACGACTCAGGGCTCGTCGGCGCCCGCGAACGGCATCTCGCCCCGGGCTTCGCCGTCGATGTCGTCGTCGACACCCGTCACGGGATCCATCTGCAGCGCGGCGTCTGACGCCGAGGCTCCCGCAAGGTGCAGGTCGCCGCTGCCAGCGTCTGCAAACGAGGCCTCCACCTCGACCGCATTGGCATCGCCGTCGCTAATGCTCTGCCATGTCGCCAGGTTGCTCGCCTCGGTGGCCGGGCCCCCGAGTTCTCGGCCAACCTGCCCGACGATGCCGCCGGGGCCCTCCACCCACAGTACGTTGCCATCGCTGTCGAACCAGTCCCGGTCGGTGTTGCCGTCGACCAGCCCATACGCGCGAGCGGTGCCCACGTTCGAGCCACCCTCCACGCGAATGATGTTGTTGCGCAGCACCGCGTTCACCTGCCCCGACGAGCCCCCGGACAGCGCGAACGCAGCGACCGGATAGCTCCGGCCGGGCTCGAGGGTGAGTGAGATCGTGTTGTGGATGACGTTGGCGACGTTGTCGACGGTGTCGCAGTCAAAGCACCGAAACACCGAGATGCCGGTCACGTACAGCGTGTTGTCGGCACCTCCGGAGACGTAGTCGGTGCCGCGGCTCAGCCCCGAGATGAAGTTGTTGGCGATGGTCAGTGTGCCCTGCGGAGTCACGCTGGCCCGAATCCCGCTGACCTGGCTGCCGCCCACCCCGGACCAGAAGACCCGGTCGATTCGGTTGCGCACCACCGAGCCGTCGGCCCCATCGAGCGAGATCGCCGAAGGTCCGGCTGGGATCAGCGGCTCGACGTCGGTGATCGCCACCTGCACGAACCGGTTGTCTGCGATCAGCACGTCGGCATGGTTGAACACGTTGATCGCGTAGCCGTTGGTGTCTTCGCCGTGTCCGATCCCCTCGACCGCGCCAAACGTGCACCCGACGATCGCGTTGCCCGTGTCCGGGTCGTCGTACAGCGGCCCCATGAAGATGTCCTCGGGAGACGGGCCCGACAACGCGATGCCGCGGCCGACGCGATCGATGTCGAGGCCCTCAAATCGGTTGTCACGGCTGATCCCGTCGGGGCCAGGCATCGTCTTTCCCGAGTCGAGCCGGATCGCAAACGTCCGCGCCGGCACCATGGCCTCCGACCCCAGCCGGATCGACGCGTCACGAATGGTGACGTTGTTGACGCCATCGGTCTCGGTCCCGACCAGGTGCATCCCGATCTCCACCGTCGCGGAATCGTCTCGCACCCCAACGCCATCGAACGTGACCCAATCCGTCCCCTCCAGACGAACCGTGGACTCGCCCTCGGCAGCCGTCCCTTCCCCGGTGATCCACACCTCGCCCAGGGCCCGAAACTCTACCGGGTCCGCCTCGCTCGCCCCCTCGAATGCCGGCACCACGATGCGCTCGTCGTACTCGCCGGGGGTCACGACGAACAGCAGGCCTCCCTCGGGCACCGATTGCGGCGCCCAGTCGGCGATCGCCGAGGTGAAGTCCGGGTAGTCCGCCTCGTCGCCCCCGATCACCAGCGCGCCGTCGGGAACGGTGCCCGTCTCCCCGCCGCTCCCAAGGGTCGTGCCGGCATCGCCCGCCGTCGTGTCAGCGACGTCGGTCGTCACGCCCGAGCCCGAGCTGCTCTGCGACGCCTCGGTCCCGGAGGGGCTCGTCGTGCTCGCTCCCGATGTCGAGCCTTGCGGATTCGTGTCGGCTGAGCCGGCGTCATCGCTGCACGCAGGCAGCGACAGCAACAACAGACTCACGGCGACGGACGGTGCACGAACGAAGTACGGCTCCATGGCGCGCAGAGCATCCCATGAGTCCGGCAGGCGTGTCCGGGACCGCGCTGTTTTCACGCCGGCGCGGCTCGCTCCACGGGGGCTTGATTCCTCCCAACCTGGTCGGCTTCAGATCGCCAGCGGACGACCACGGACAACCCGCTGGGCGCAGCATCCTCGCACCAACCCGATCGAGGCTGGTGACAACGGCGCAGCCCGCGTAGAATCCGAGCCATGAGTGCGGGTTCTGTGCGCGTCGGCGAGGCCGACGACTTCGCGCTGCTGCGAGCATGGCAGGCAGGCGACCGCGCATCCGGCGAAGAGCTCACCCGCCGGTACTACGACCGCGTGCTGCGGTTCTTCGCCCTCAAGGCTGAATCCATGGCGCAGGACCTCACCCAGCGCACGTTCCTCGCCTGTGTGCAGGCTGCTGCCACCAATCGCGTCGCCAGTTCGTTTCGTGCCTACCTGTTTGGCGTTGCGCGCCGCCAGTATCAGGAATACCAGCGCACCGACGGGCGGCGAGAGTCTGCGATGCGCCGCCTGGACTTCGGAGGTTCCTCGGCCCCCACATCGATCAGCCGTCTCATGGCGCGCCGCCAAGAACAGGTGCTGCTGCTGCGAGCCTTGGCATGCTTGTCCGAAGAGATGGCGACCGTCGTACAGCTCTACTACTGGGAGGACATGCGCTCCACGGAGATCGCTGCGGCTCTGGAGATTCCCGCAAGCACCGTCACGACCCGCCTCGATCGCGCCCGGCAGAGCCTGCGCAAGCACATCGGGCAATTGAGCCGAAGCCCCGAGGTGACGGCGGCTGTCATCGGCGACCTGGATGGATGGACGCGCTCACTGGTCGGGCCCGACGTGATCCTGCAGCGAGGTTGAGCACGATGGTGGCGCCCGACATGGACCCCGCTCCCGCGATCGACATTCGTCCGCTTGCGGCCGGCAGCCGACTGGGTTCGTACCAGATCGAACGGCGCCTCGCGGTGGGCGGAATGGCCGAACTCTACCTCGCTCGGCCCGACGCCGGCGATCCCGTCGCGCTCAAACGCGTGCACCCGCACCTGGCTCAGGACCCCGACTTCACCGCGATGTTCGTGCAGGAGGCCGGCATCGCCGCCCGGCTGGAGCACCCCAACATCGTTCGGCTGCTCGACGTCGGAGACGACCCTCACGAGCACTTCTACGCGATGGAGTACCTGCACGGGGAAGACGTGCGTTCGGTCCTTCGCGAAGCCGTCCACCGAGGCGGCATCCCCCTCGACTGCGCACTCGCGATCGTGGTCGGGGCCGCGCAAGGGCTCCACTATGCGCACGAGTCCGCGGGAATCGTCCATCGCGACGTCGCCCCGTCGAACGTCGTGGTCACCTTCGCCGGTGAGGTCAAGGTCGTCGACTTTGGAATCGCGAAGACGATCGCGCAGACCCGTCAGACCCGGGCCGGCGTGCTCAAGGGCAAGATCGGATACATGTCTCCGGAGGCATGCCGCGGCGAATCGGTCGACAGGCGGGCCGACGTGTTTGGGCTGGGGGTGCTCCTGTACGAGACCACAACCGGGAGGCGACTGTTCTTTGCGGACAACCAGTTCGCGATCATGAACAACATCGTGACCGGCACGTTCGACCCGCCCTCGGTCGTGTCGCCGGGCTACCCCAAAGCGCTCGAGGCGATCGTGCTGCGTTCGCTGGCCGTCGCGAAGGAAGATCGTTTCGCAACCGCACGCGAGATGTGCGAAGCGTTGCGCCGCTTCGCGACGGATGCCGATCTGCGCCTTTCGATGGCCCCGCTCTCAGGGTTCATGAGCGACTTGTTCGGGCCGCGGGACTACCCCACGCTCGTCGAACTCGCCGGGCCTGTCCCCCCACCCGCGACCCGCCGTCGGATCTCCGGTTTCACGATTGCAGCGGCCGCAGCCATTCCTCTGGCCCTGGGTCTCGGCGTCGCACTCGGTGGTGGGTTGGCGCGAGACGAACCCCAGACCACGGTTCCGCCTCCGCCCGTCTCGGCGCCACCAGAGCCCAACGAACCGGCCCCGTCACAGCCACAGGCGCAGGTCGCCAAGGTGGCGTCGGTCGACAACGATGCCGAAGACAACGTCCCCGATGAGCCGGTGACGAAGCCGTCCGCGGACAAGCCCGTCTCGAAGCCGCCCCGCTCCAAGTCACAACGCAAGCGCAAGAAGCGACCTGCGCCGCGCGCGAATCCGGACAAGCGGGATCGCCTGTTTCCGAAGACGTACTATGAGGACCGATGACCCCGGCGGCGCTTCTCAGCCTCTGGCTCGCCGTCGCCCCCACGGCTTCGGACGACGACCGCGCTCAGGCGTCGGCCCTCGCCGACAAAGCCGAGACACTGTGGGCCGAACAAGACCTCGACGGAGCTCGGGATGCGCTTGCACGCGCCTATCAGCTCGACCCCAACCCATTCTTCTTGTTCGGTCGCGGTCGACTCGCCGCCGAAGCCGAAGACTGCGACGAGGCGGTCGCCTTGATGCGAGAGTTCCTCGAGCGCTACCCAGGCGCCGACGGCAGCGAGGACGCCCGGTCCATGATTCGAGCCTGCGGCGAGACCGAGACGCCCGAGGTCCAGCGCGAGCCCGAACCACCGCCGCCCGCCGCCGCACCGCCGCAACCCGAGCCCACCGACCATCCGCCAACACGATCGTGGCATCGCGATCCAGCCGCGGGCGTCCTGGTTGGCTCCGGGGCTGTCGGTGTTGCTGCGGGAGTGGGCCTGTACGTCGGAGCGGTCGTCGAGCGCAACGGTGCTGAAGAAGCACCGACGACGGACGCCTACCGTGACTCCGTGGAGCGCGCGCGAGGCCTGCGGACCGGCGGCCTCATCCTGGCCTCCGTCGGCGGAGCACTCGTCGTCGGCGGAATCGCTCGCTACGTGATCGTCGCCAGGCGCGGTCGCTCGCAAGCCCGGTTTGGCCGCGGCCTGCTGACGCTTCGCTTCTGAGGACGCCGGCGACTGCTACGGTGCGTACTTTCGGACCCAGAGTCGCCGGCCGTCGACCGCGTCCGTGAACCCGGAGACCGCGATCGTGCGATCGGGAGCGACGGCGACCGCGCGCGCCCGATCCGTCCCGCCCGCAGGCCCATCGTAGCGCCGCGTCCAGAGCATCGTGCCTTCAGCGTCATACTTGGTGATGAAGGCGTCCTCTCCCTGGATGGGATCAGTCTCGTACCCGACTGCGATGATCTGGCCGGCAGCGTCGACCGCCACCCCCCGCACGTCCGCCGGGAACTGCAGCGTGTCGTCATACCGCTCCCACTCGAGTGCACCATCGGTCCCGAACTTGGCCAGCCACGCGAGTTCTGCCCGTCGCCCTCCGAGTGCCAGGCCACCATCGGCTGCAAACGCTAGGCCGTGCGCGCTGCCGTCCTCCTGGCCGCCGGCGTCCACCACCTCGACCCAATCCGCGCTCGCCGTCTCGCCCATGATCGAAAAGCGCGCCAACCAGGCATCTCTGCCGCCGTCAGCGTTGGCCATCTCGCCGGCGGCGTAGACGGTGTCCCCGTCCACCGCGATCGCTTGGGCTTGATCAAACTCCGCCGGGTCGAGCCCCTCGTCGAAGGTCCAAAGGACTTCGCCATCGGAGGCTGCACAACCCTGCAACCACGTGTCCGCGCCACTTTGGCCAGCGACGACGATCTCGTCTCCCGACCACTTCACGTCGTAGCCGCGGTCTCTGCCCGAGCTCGCGCTGTTGTAGATCTTCGTCCAGCCTTCGGTTCCCTGGGTGTCGTATTGGCGCGTCCATGCGTCGTTGCCCTGCGCCGGCACGAGGTCATTGCGCGTCTCATACGCGGTCACGTAGAGGCTCCCCGACTCGTCGAACGCCACCTGACGCCCCTCGTCCTCCCCACCCTCGGGGCTCGCATGCACACGTTGCCACTGCGCAACCCCATCGCGATTGAAGAACAGCACCAAGATGTCGCTGTCGTCCCCCTCAACGCGTGCGCCGACCACCGCAACATCGCCTTGCGGACCGACCGCAACGCCCCGCGCAACGCTGCCCAGTTCCGGGTGAATCACTTCCCAAAGCACCGTGCCCGACTCGACGCAGTCGGTGTTGCAGCCGTCCCCGTCGACCCCATTGCCGTCGTCACACGCTTCGCCCATCTCCAACTGGCCGTTGCCACACTCGGGCTCCGGGGTGCCGGTCTCCGAAGTGCTGCCCGAGGTGGATCCCGGCCCAGTTTGCACCCCGGTGCTGTCACCCTCCGTGGATTCTGAGTCGCCTTGGGTCGTGCCCAGCTCGGATGGGTCGACGCACTGGCCCGCAAGCGAAGCCGCCGCAAACTCGTCGTAGCGCTGCACCGAGTCGCAGCCCGAATCGGGGTAGCTGCAGAACCCGGTCGGCTGACAGATGCCTTGCTCGCCGCGACTGCGACACGCGTCGTCGTCGTCGCACACATACGGAGAGAACCGCAGGCATGCGCCCACGGTCAGTCCGGCGCCCGCCAGGACGATGTGGCGGCCCAGCCCCATGGGCCGAGGGTATCAAAGATCGGCGTCAAGTCATGCCCGCGAGCGGACCCGTGCCGTACTGCGTGGCGCCGAACTCGGTGACGTCGTCGAAGCCCAGAGCGTGCGATATCGAGACGAAGAGCTTGTTGTGCGGCTCGTCGTTGAAGCTCAGAGACCGCCCCGTGTTGAAGTAGCCCCCACCGGACCCTGCGATCACGTAGGGCATGTTGTCGGACGAGTGCGTGTTCGAGCGCGAGTTCTCGCAGCACCAAAGCACCACGGAGTTGTCGAGCATGGAGCCCTCCCCGCCGGGCTCGGGGATGTTCTTGAGTCGCTGGACGAGGTACGCGTATTGCGATGCGTACCAACGCGCCGCCGCCTCGAGGCTGTCTTGAGCAGCGTTGTCGCTGGTCGCCGCGTGCGAGAGCGGGTGCAACCCCTCTTGGTGGTTCCAGCCGGGGGCCCACGTGTAGCGAGCGCCGGTGGGCGCCGTGCCCCACAAGATGCTTCCGACGTTCGTGAGCCCGCAGGCGAGGGACTGCACGAGGATGTCCATCTGCAACCGCCCAGCGAGCGGCATCATCTCCGCGCCGTACTGTCCATTGCCGGCCACCGAGAAGCCCTCGTCGATGAGTTCCGGCGGGGTGCACGTGAACTCGGAGGTCACCCGATTCTCGATTTCTCGAATCGCCTGCAGGTGCGCCTCGACCTTGTGCTTCTCTTCGAGGCCGAGCTTTGCGTTGGCGATCTCGAGGTCGTCTCGCACGAAGTCGATCACCGACATGCGCCGCGCTCTCAGGCGGGCAAGCGCTTCGGCATCGCCGCCCACGAGGTCACCAAACAACCGATCGAACGCTGCGTACGGGTTGCTCTCCACGGGAACCGGCATCGCGGCGCCCTCGTAGGACATGCACGCTCGCAGGTGAGAGACGCCCTGGAAGTTCGCAACCCCCAGGTCGAGGCTGCGAAAAGGGGTCTTGGTCCCCAGTCGCTGCGCCGCGAATTGGTCGATCGAGATGCCGCCCGCCCAGCCGCCGGACTCCGACCCTCCACCGCTGAACAGGTTGCCCTCCATGTTCGGCGTCGCGGTGAGCATCACGCCCATCCCGGTGGGGTGTCCGCCGACCCGCGGCGAATCACCGTAGGCCTTCATGTCGACGCCCTGCAGGAACAGGCAGTCGGAGGTGAGATCGCTGATCTCCACCCCGTTGACGGTGGATCCTCCGCCGAGAGGCTCGAGGATGGTCGACAGCGTGAAGTTGTTTTCGCCACCGGTGGGCGCCCAGTTGTCCGGGTAGCGCCCGGTCATGCCCGTGGTGGTGGCGAAGACGATGAATCGCTTGGGCGCGACATCGGCTCCTGCTCGTCCCAGGCGCGGGATGAAGGGAAGCGCCGCCGCACTCATCCCCAGCCCGTTCAAGAACGACCTGCGGCTCCAAACATTCGAGTGATTCTTCCGTCGCATTGTCCGTGTCCTCCTACTGCTCCGCCTTGCGGATGAAGCGCATCATGTCTGAGCCCGCGATGGTGACGATGAGCTCCTGAATGTTGTGGTCCGATTCGTCGAACCGGGCTGAGATGTCATCCATGGCGCACGCATCGCGGTCTTGCTCGATGCGCCCGGTTGCAAATCGCGTCCACTGCTTGGCCATGCAGCTCGCGACCATCTCACTCTCGGCCAAGCGTTCGCCAAGCTCGATCGCGCCGTCGAACTCGCCATCGACATCGCTCAAGGTCAGCTCTCCAACCGCGTCGACCTGAACGTTCCCGTCCATCTGTCGGTAGGCACCGACCGCGTCATAGTTCTCGAAGCCGAATCCGATAGGGTTGATCATGATGTGGCAGCCTGCACAGACCTCGTCCTCGAGGAGTTGGTCGAAGCGCTCCTTGGCGGTGGCGTCGGGATCGATCGCCGGCGGGGTGTCGTCGACGGTGTCGGGGGGAGAAGGAAGCGGCTGGCAGAGCAGCTGCTCCCGGACGAGGATGCCCCGAAACACCGGAGAGGTCTGGTCCGAGTGCGCGTGGCCGGCGAGCCACCCGGCCTGCGTCATCAAGCCCGACCGCTGGCTCGGATCGAGCTCGACGATGCCAAAGCCGTCTTCGTCCGGATCTGCGGGAGGCGCCGCTCCGTAGAACGCGGCCAGCTCGGCGTTGGCCACCGTGTAGTTCGCCGTGAACAAGGTCGCCATCTGTCCATCGCCATCGCGGACGACGTGGCTCCCAAAACGCTCGCTCTCGGTGGTCATCGCCTCGGCGAGCGAGGACGTCCATTGCTCGAACATCTCGGGGTTCTTCGAGGCCGTCTCGAGGTCATGAACGTCGAGCCACTGACGATGGAAGCTTCCGATCGCGGCGTCTGCTCTGGCGTCGCCGAGCATGCGGTAGGCTTGGTCCTCGAGCTGCTGTGGCGTGGACAGCTGCTCGGCATCGGCCGCGTCGAGCAGAGCGTCGTCGGGCATCGAGCCCCAGATGAAGTACGACAGACGGCTGGCAACTTCGTAGGGCTGCAGCTCGACCATCGAGCCCGGCTCATCGACGCCGTACTCGATGTGGTACAGGAAGTTCGGCGACTGCAGCATCCCCTGGATCACCAGCTGGATCCCGTCGGCGAAGGTCCCGGTGTCTCGGCCAGCCTCAAAGAGTCCGAGCGCTCGCTGGAGCTCATCGGCCGCAAGCGGGCGTCGATACGCATGCCTGCCAAAGTCTGCGATGAACGCCTCCGCGCAGGCGTCCTCTCCGATCGTCCCGGGATCGCATGGGAGAAGCGCGTCGAGATCCTCCGCAGCCGAAGCCGCCAGGTCTTCCGCGGCGGACATGTACTGCTCGACGGCAAGGGTCGAGACGGTGGCCAAGGCGTTCGACGCGAAAGCGCCGAGGCGCTCGTCCTGCGCGAAGCTCGACGCGGGCTCGGTCGTGTCCCCCAGCAGGTGCGCGACCGTGTTGTTGTACTGCTCGCGCGTCATCCGGCGCAGGGGCGTGACCGCCACATCTGGGCTTGCGCACGCGCCGTCCGAATCGCTGGGCTCACCACCGCTTCCGTCGTCGTCATCAGCGTCGCTGTCCTCGCCAGTCGAGGCACCGCCCGTCCCACTCGGGCTCCCCGCATCAGCGGGCGAAGACTCTGCCGATATCTCGACCCCCGAGTAGCAGCCAGACAGCAGCAAAACCGTCCCAAGGCTGGCTATCCCAGCGAGCCTGCTCCATTCGCTCGATTGTGATCTCGGGTCCATCATCGCCGTTCCACCCCCTAGGTCGGCGATCCAACGGATCCGTCTCAAAGTAATTCGCGTGGTCTCCGGGGCGCGCTGGGCACTGCGAAAGAGACGAGACATCCAGAGCCGAAGCATCGTGCCGAGTTCCAGCGCGCCGTCGATTCGTGGGAGTCGCCGGGCCCCAACAACCCCAGCTTCGCGACACTGTTTGTGCACGGGAAGCGCTTGGTCGCGATGCAGGTCGACGTCGAGGTCGACGAAGAGGGCAACCGCTTCTCAGGGAGCGTTTCCCCCGTCGGGTGACGCTACGCTGTCGCAGTCAGTTGTCGGGTGCGCCCGCTTCGATCCACGCCCGCACGGTTTCGAGCTCTGCCTCGTCGAGCGGCTCGTAGAACGGGGGCATGGGTCCGCCGATGGGCCCAAACTCGGTCGCCTCGACCTTCTGTACCAACACGC
>CAYGTG010000044.1:0-17150 GCA_964352485.1 uncultured Nannocystaceae bacterium
TCGAAGCCCAGGACACCGTCGAGGTGGACGGGGCAGCGGTGGTGGTGGTGGTGGCGACCGAGGCGGCGGCGGCAACTACAACTGGTAGTGCCTCACGCCCTATGAACACGACGGTCGCTCCACTTTGGGGGCGACCGTTTTTTTGCGGCCGCTACCCCGACACAGGGTGGGCGGTCGGAACGGTGGTGGCGAAGCTTTCTCGCTGCGCCCAGTGCTCTGCCAACTCGACGAGCTTGGGGTGCTTAGACACGTCATAGGTGTTGCGAAAGCGCATCCAATCGAGCGTTGTCACCATCGCAACTTCGGGAAGCCCGAGCTGTTGCACCTGAGACAGCCACGGACCGGTCACCCATTGCTCGAGCCAAGTCATCGCGCTGTGGGCTCGCTCCTGCTGCTTGCGTGCATAGGCCGAGCTCTCTGGCGTCACGCCATCCCGGGCCAGATAGAACCCGTTGATGAGAGCATCGAGCGATCCGTCGATGACGGTCAGCAGGTTTCGCTCGTGCACGTTGTCGCCGCGGAAGCGCGCCATGGGCCCGGGTCCACGATTGCTCAGCAGGTACTCACAGATCGTCGTCGAGTCGAGCATGCTGAGCTCGCCGATGGTCGCCGTCGGGACCTTCCAGACCGGGTTTATGGCACGCATGCGAGCTTGGCCATCGGGATCGGCGCTGCCCACGAGGTCTACGTCGACGCCGAGTTCGTGCGCAATGACGCGGACGCGTCGGACGTACGGAGAGGTGGTGGTGCCGTAGACGGTCAGCGCACTCATCGTTCGCAGCTTGCCACCGCACCCCTTACCGCGCCAGATGCCGCGCGGTCCCGCTACACATCACACGCGCACGCGCAGACGGCCTGAATTTCGTCTTCGAGCGCCCACCCGCGTCGAAAAATCGGAGCCGGGCGCCCTGCGTGCTAGGGCGATCGTGTGAAGGCTCGTTTTCTCCTCGCAGTGGTCTGGCTGGCCGCATGCGCGCAGCCGCCCGCCGAGTCGAGCGAACCCGAGCTGACCGTCCCCGATGCGGTCGAGATCGACGACTATCCGGCCTCTGCGGACGCCCTGTTCGCGGAGTTTGCTCCGATGCCCGGTGGGCCCGTGAAGGTCGAGTATGCGGTCTCCGGACCCGGCGGAATGTCAGGGACGATGACGGTCATCGTGGCGCAGGGGGCTCGCCGAGCCGAGCATTGGTCGCTGTCGATGCCGATGCCGGGCGCCGACGCCGTGGAGATACGCGGAGCTTCGATTCAAACGCCGGCGCAGTCGTGGACGGACGCGGCCGAGGGCTCGGCGGAACTTGTTGCGCTTCCGCTGGGGCGGGTCGGCGACCGGTTCTTCTCGCTCGATGTGCCCACGCAGCACGCGATCGTCGATCACGTTCGGACGTGGCACGCAGAGGTCGCGCGCGGTCGTCAGGCGCATCCGGGATCCATCGACTCGGTGGCGGACCGGCCGTGTCTCCGAAGCCAGACGGCCGGCCAATCGCTGTGCGTCTGGGAGCACACCGGACTGCCGCTGGAGTATCGCTCCGAGGCGTTCACGCTGGTGGCGATCAAGGTTTCCGAGGGCGTCGAGGTGGACGAACGCACGTTCCAGATCCCCGCCGGCGCGTCGCGCAAAGCGGACGCCCACCAGGCCTTCGATGTGAAGCAGAGCCTCGAGAAGCTGGCCGCCGGCGACCTCGCGGAGCTCCCCGGACTGCTGCAGCCGCGACTGAGGGTCACGGGCTGACCGCGCCATGAGCCCGTCCCCCATGCACGCCGCGGGGGATGTGCTCTACACTGCCGGCTCCGTGGCAGACCCAGCACGCATTCAGTCCTTCGCGGAGTTTTGGCCCTACTACCTTGGGGAGCACCGCGACCCGACGTGCAGAGGCCTCCACTACTTCGGGAGCACGATGGCGATCAGTGCCGCCGCGTCCGCCGTTATCTTCGGCAACCCTTGGCTCGTGCTGCTCGGCTTCGTGCTCGGCTACGGCCCCGCGTGGGTCGGCCACTTCTTCATCGAGCACAATCGACCGGCCACGTTCAAGTACCCGCTTTGGTCGCTGGCCTCCGACTTCAAGATGCTGATGTACTTCGTCACCGGTCGCATGGGCGCCGAGATGGACCGGCTGTACGGGAGCCGAGCCCCGGCTAAAGACGCGCCGCTGCGGACGGTTAAGTAGCACCGCGGTCCTGCTCGTAGCTCACGCCCGACGTCCGTGCCGGGTTTCTGCGCGACCCCTTTCGGGGTGTGGGGCCGGATTGCTGGCGCTGCTTGCGGGCGGGCGGTGGTGTGGGTGACCGGTGTGCTGGGCACCTACAAAAAACCGCGAGAAACCGTGCAACGGCATCGGGGGGTGGCCGACAGGGACGGTGCCCATGACCACCCCCGAACACCTCCCCTCACCTGCACCTTCCCTTCGCGGATCTCGCATCCTGGTCGTTCAGACTCGGCCCAGCTCCGTGCTTGGTATCGGGGCCGCCGTCGCACGCATGGGGGCGCGGGTGAACCTGTGCCGGTCCAGTCACGCAGCTCTGGACGTCATGGGCTCTCCGGGCAGCGCGTTCGATGCGGCCGTCCTCGATGGCGAACTGAATCGCGCCTCGCTCATGCGTCTTTCGCGGGCGCTTCGCGAACGACCCAGCCCTTGCCTCAGTGTTGGGGTGGGCACTCCCGGAGACGAGACCGCGGTGCGTCGCTTGGTCGAGGCCGGCGTCATGGAGCTCGTCATCCCGCCGCTCTCGACCCAGGCCGTCGTGGAGGCGCTTGCGCGATGCGTGCACGAGACTCGCGGCCTGCGCGACCGGGTCGGAGCAAGCCCCCGCGGAGTCGAGGTGGCGCGTCGGCGACGAAGCCCACCCCACTGGAGTCTCGCCGGCGGCACGCCGCCGGTGCCTCGCTTCAACCCCGACATCGAAGCCGCCGTCGACCGGTACGCGGTGCTCGTGAGGCTGTCGCCACGCGAGACCTCCGTGCTGAAGCTGATCGCCTTGGGCTACCTCTATGACGAGATCGGCGAGGTCCTCTCGATCGCCAACCGAACGGTCAAGATGCACGCAGCAAACGTCCGGCGAAAGGTCGGCGCACCCAACCGCATGGCGCTCGTTCGAAAGGTGCTTTGCGCATGAACGGGCTCGCTCTCTTGGCTCTGGTGGTCGCGAGCCCGCTCGTGCCGGTCGAGGCCGAGCCGCCCCGCCACTGCGACGCCGAAGCGCTCGATTGTGCCGAAGCTTGCGCCGACCAGTGCGTGGGCGACGGCTGTTTGGTCCCTTGTGCACGGTCCTGTCAGCGCGAGCTTGGGCGCTGTCGGCGAACAGTTCGGCGTCATCGGAACCGTCGAAACCGGGAGCGCCGCCGCCGGATCTCGAAGGCGCCGTTGTGCTTTACTGGCCTGGTGAGCATCGCGCACGAAGACGACGTGAAGTGGGTCTCGACCGAGCGTGGGACCGTGTTCGAGAATCGGCAGAGAAAGCTGGCGGCCGCCGCGGGCGGGTCCCAGCTTGGCTGCACCCTCACCGAGGTTCCGCCGGGCAAGACCGCCTGGCCCTTTCACGCTCACTTGGGGAACGAGGAGGCAATCTATGTCCTCGAAGGTCATGCAACACTTCGCCTCGGCGACCGGCAACATGCCTTGAAACCCGGTGACTACGTGGCACTCGCCGCCCGGGCCGACGCAGCCCACCAGGTCATCAACACCTCCGACGCGCCGGTCCGCTACCTCGCGATTTCGACGATGAACCCCACCGACGTCATCGTCTACCCGGACTCGAAGAAGCACGGGATCCTCGCCGGCGAGGGCGCATCTGACCACCTCATGGCATTCCTGCCGATCGACGCCTCGGTCGGGCTTTGGCACGATGAGCCGACCGGTGAAGCCGAAGCCGCGGCCGAAGCTGCCGCCGCCGAGCAAGAGGCCGAGGCCGAGATCGAAGAGCAGGTCGACGAACAACTCGAGGCGATGAAGAAGCGGCTGAAGCTCGAGGATTGACCCGGTCAGTCTTTGGATGCGTCCGGCGTCGTAGCCTCGAGCGCGTTCAGCGTGCTGTCGAGGGCCTTACGAGCGCGCGAAAGCCGGCTGCGGACGGTGTTGGGGTTGATGCCCAACACGCGGGCAACCTCCGGCGCCGAGAGATTCTCCCAATACGTGAGCTCGACCGCGATCTGGAAGTCGACCGGAAGCTCGCGCAGTGCGGCGATGAGGGCGGCGCGACCTTGGTCTCGCGCGACAGCCTGGCTCGGCGTCGTTCCCAGGTCGACCAGCGAGACTTCGCTGAAGTTCAGCGGGGTGCCGCGTCGGTACTCCTTGCGCAATCGGTCGAGGAGAATCCGCCTGGCGATCACGAACAGGTAGGTTCGAAAACTGGCCTCACCGCGGAACTGCTCGCGCCGTTCGACGCATCGCAAGAGGACCTCCTGGACGAGATCCTCCACCCCGTGATCGACCTTGCTCCGGAAGAAGTTGCACAGCGAGTCGAAGTGCCGGCGCATCAGCTCGTCGCCAGCGTCGGTATCGCCGTCCTTCCAGCGATCGAGGAGCACGAAGTCGACATCCTGCACTGCACTGACAGTGCGGCAGGCCGCGCCGGGCCGTCAAGGCGAGCCCGCAAGCGGACCGAGCAGGGCCTCGAAGAGCTCCAGCGCCCGTCGACCATGACCCTGCCCGCCGTGTCGGCATCTGCGTGCGACGACGCTTCGGTTTCCGAATCCGGAACCGAGACCAGTTATCTCGACGTGCAGGTGTTCTCGACCGCGGGCAGCGACACCGGATGCGAGACCGATGATGTCCAGTGGTCGGTCAGCGAGAGCTGAGCTCCAGGCAGCCGCGGCGGCCCGGCTATGCGGGTTCTTGGGCGGCCTTGCGGGCCTTCGCCTCAGCCATCAAGCCCTTGATGTTGCTGATGTGCCGAAACCAGATCAGCGCGCAGGAAGCGAGGGCGACCGCGACGTAGGCCGGTGGCTTGTCGGCGATCAGCATGCACAGGCAGATCGAGCTCACGGCGGTGAGTGAGCCGACGGCGCTGGTCCGGGTGAGGACCAGACCTTGCACGTACATGACCATCGCCGCGAACGCGACCGGCGGGTCGAGGGCAAGAAAAATACCCAGGCCGCACGCGACTCCCTTGCCGCCGCGAAACCGGAGGTAAACCGGGAAGATGTGGCCGACCACGGCCATGAGCGCGACACCGGCCAGGGGCCAGCTCGGATCGTCGAGCTGCCCGAGAGCCCACGACGATGAGGCGAGCCAGATCGGAGCGGCGGCCTTGAGCACGTCGAGGGCGAACACCACGAGCCCGAGCTTGGTGCCAAGTGCTCGGGCGGCATTGGTCGCCCCGATGTTGCCGGAGCCGACCTCCCGGAGGTTGATGCCCTTGGCGCGAGCGAGGACGACGCCCACCGGGATCGAGCCCATCAGATAGGCGGCGGCCCACCACGCAGGCGCGCTTTGCAAGAGGTCCGGCACGAGTCCGGTAAGGATAGATGCTAACCGGTCACATCGCCGCGGGCTGGCTCACTGAGGCGCGCGATCTCCCCTAGCAGGCGAAGGTTTTGTTCGCGCACGGCGATGTCCACCCGATATCGGGTCGATATCTGCGCGTACGTGGCTTCTGTACTCCTCAGGCTCCGCCCCGGATCTCAGCCCCGAGCGTCTTTCTCGTCGATGCCGCTGAGGCCGAAGCGCCGGGCAAACTCGGCGGCGACGTCGGCCCACCGCACGTCGCGCGCCGCGAGTCCGACCATCGCGTGAAAGACCAGGTCGGCAGTCTCTGAGACAACACGATCCGGCGTTTCGCTGCGCAAGGCCTGAATCAGCTCGCCAGCCTCTTCGGTGACCTTGGACGCGATCTTCTCCACGCCTTTGTCGAGCAGCGAACGGACGTAGCTCTTGCCCTCCTTGTGGGTCGCTCCGCGTCCTGCCTTGCGCTCGCGGATCACGCCGAACACTCGGTCGACCGCGTTGCCGTGCGGGCCGTCGTCCGCCGATGCTTCGGGGAGGATCGGCGCGAAGAAGCAGCTGGTCGTGCCGGTGTGGCAGGTCGGCCCGCGGGGAATGGCGTGCACGAGCAAGGCATCCCGGTCACAGTCGGTCCGGACGTCCACGAGATCAAGGGTGTTTCCCGAGCTCTCGCCCTTCTCCCAGAGGGTGTGTCGGGAGCGACTGAAGAATGTGACGTGCCCGCTTTGGGCCGTGGCCGCGAGTGCGTCGGCGTTCATGTACCCGACCATGAGCACTTGCCCCGAGTGGGCGTGCTGCACCACGCACACCACGAGGCCGCGCTCGTCGTGCTTGAGGCTGGACCAGACTGCGTCGGCGTCAAACGACATGGTGAGCGTTGTACCGCAGCGAGACTTGCTATTCTCAGAACACGTGAGCCGAAGCGCAAGCGGTGGTGTCTCGGTTCGCGTGGGGCCGTCCGCGGACTTCAAGAACCGCAGGGTCCGAGCTCGACGAGAGCGCGTCCGCGACCAGGGGGATGCCGAAGTTGCCCGCGCGACAGGAGCACTGCTGTGTTCGGAGTGCGGTCGATTGACCTGGCCTTCCGGCTCGTCCTCTCCGCACCGCAGCTCGGACCTGGCGCCCCACAACGCACCGTGCCCGCATTGCGAGTCGCGGGCCTGGATCGACCTGAGGCGCGAGTCGACGGCGATCGCGATCCGCGAGGGGGAGCAGGGGCTTGCGGCGGCGGAGTCGCCGACCGTGGATACGCTGCGCAAGGCGGGTCTTGGCATGGTCGTGGGGTCGTTTCTGGGGATCCTTGCCACCAGCTCCGTTGTCGCTGGGTTGTGTATCGCTGCGCTCGCTGGGGTCGCGGGCGGCCTGGCCGCGGTCCGGTTGCGGCGGATGTCGGTGCCTGTGGAGCGGACGCTCCCGGACCGGTGGTCGCTGGCCTTGCCTCCAGCGACCCCGGGGACGAACACCACCGCTGAAGGCCTGGCGCAGTGTGCCGCGCCGCTTCGAAGCCCGCTGACCGGCCGGGAGTGCATTGCGTATGAAGTTGGTCTGCGCTCTGACTCCAGCCATTGCGCGGAGCTGTTCACCTGGGCACTACTCGAGCAGCGCGTCGCGCCGATGTCGTTGCACGAGACTCCGGTCGACCCCGCGACGACGTTCGTCGAGCTTCCGCGGGAAACGTTGGGCGAGCTGTCGAGCGAGACGTTGGACCCCCCTGCGATCGAGTGGTTCCTCGAGCGAGGCTTCTCCTCCATAGGCTCGAGCTTGATCGTCTACGAGTCGATCGTCCCTCCGCAGGCACGAGTCTCGCTCACGAGCACGGGCGATGGAGCGGTTCTGCGGTTTTCACCGGGCTCCGGTCGGAAGTCCTTGGCCGCTTCGGGCGAACGTCAGCAGGCCCAGCCTTGACATCATTGCTTGCTGAGTCAGGGACAGTGGGGCGTTGATGACCACGGTTTCTCGCTGAGTTTTCCGCCGTGGTCTTCCTCCAGAGGCCCCCGCAATGGTGCGGGGGCTTCGATTTTTTCTTGGGTTCACGTCAAAAAAATCGGACACGCCCTGGACACGCCGCGCTCGTGACTCATCACGGAGCAGTCATGAGACTGCTGAACTCCCTCATCATCGGGACTGCCCTTACAGCTCTGTGCGCGACCACTGGGTGCGACGACAAAGCGGAGAAAAAAGCCGAAGAGGCCAAGAAAGAGGTCAAGGAAGCTGGCAAGGACATGAAGGAAGCCGGCAAAGACATCAAGGAGGGCGCCAAGGCGGTCGGGAAAGACATCGAGGGCGCCGCCGAGAAAGCTGGCGACAAGATCGAAGGCGCCGCCGAGAAGGCGGGCGACAAGATCGAAGGCGCCGCTGACAAGGCGGGCGACAAGATCGGAGGCGCTGTCGAGAAGACCGGTGAAAAGCTCGAGGAGGCCGGCGAGGAGATGAAGGAGTAGTCCCCTGGGGTCGCCGTTCTCGCCTTGGTGCCCGAGGGTGCCGTGGTGTGGCGACTTGCTCGCAGCGTCCCGCTCGTGCACGACGCCGCTTGCCGGAAGGGTGGCACAGGGCCAGGATCGCGGGGATGGCCCCACCGACCCGAGCCGACGACGCGGGTCCGCGGTCGACGGGCGCAGCCAAGTCGAAGGGCCCCCGGAGTTCGGCCCGGAAGCGACGGTGGCGCAGACGCATTCGTCGAGCGCTGCTCGTGTGCGTCGCCATCGTGTGCGTCAATGAGTTGGTCTGGGTTGGCAGGGTCGCTCGGTTGCGCTGGGTCGACCCTGGCCCAAGCGCGATGATGCAGCACCGCGCCGAGGTGGTCGGTGACGACTTCACCCTCGACCAGCGGTGGGTGGGGCTCGAGGAGATCTCGCCCAACCTCGTGCGGGCCGTGATCGCCGGAGAGGACATCCATTTCGCGACCCACCACGGCATCGACTACGGGGCCATGATCGACGCGGCGAGAGCGAACCGGGCGCAAGGGCGCGTCGTGTCCGGAGGGTCTACGATCACTCAGCAGCTGGCCAAGAATCTGTTCCTCTCGCCGACGCAGAGCTACCTCCGCAAGGCGCGGGAGGCGGTGCTGGCGTACGAACTCGAGCTCCTGCTGTCCAAGGCTCGAATCATGGAGATCTACCTCAACGTCATCGAGTGGGACGAGGGGATCTATGGCGCCGAGGCGGCGGCGCAGCACTACCTTCGACAGTCTGCCGAGCCGCTCACGCGTTGGCAGGCCGCCCACCTTGCCGCGATCATTCCCGGACCCCGCAACGCGCTCAATCCCCGCAAGAACCCCGCCCGGCACCACGCGGCCCGAACCCGCATTCTGCGGGCGATGCGTCACGTCGAACCTAGCCGCAGATGAACTCGAAGGTGCGCACCGACACGACCACGTCGTCGGCCAGCTCGAGGTCGTTGTGCCCGGCGAATCCCACCTCTGCCGCACTCACGTCGAATGGGGTCGGCATTTCGTGGAACGTCTCGAAGACTGTTCCGTCGGCCGAGATCTCGAAGTAGAGCGTGCCCTGGGCTTCACGAAGCTGAAGCCAGCGCATCGTGTCCGGACTCCAGTCCAGCGTGGCCATGACCTGTGGCGCACCCTCTTCAGGCGTGATGCGAGCTTCGAGACGGAGCCCATTGGCGCGGGAAGCGAGGTTGTAGGCGATCCGTCCTGGGTGTAAGTCCGGTTGGATCCACAGCGTCGTTCGCACGCCAAGCTCGACCGGCGCCGTGCCGAGTTCGAGCCGCATCGTGCCGCCTTCCAAGCCACCCTCTTCCGGAAGCACGACCATGGTGACGTACTCGTCGTTGAGCTCGCCGGTGACCATGATCTGCAGTTCGTCGTCGACTTCCGTGGTCGATGCAGGGAAGGACTGCCGCCACGCAGGGTCTTCGACCCCGTCGTTGAAGGCGTCAAAGAACGTTGGGCACACGGGGGCACGCGTTGTCCCGGTCTCCGTTTCCGCGTCGGTGGTCTCGGTCGTCCCCGAACCTCCATCGGTGCCGCTGGTGGTGTCCCCAGAGTCGGCCGTGCTCGCCGAGGTTGCGGTCGAGGAGCCGTCCGGGTCCGTTCCAGCGGTCGTGGTGTCCTCACCCGACCCTGAACTGGTCTGTGTCGTCGTCCCCGCCGGACCGCTGGAAGAGTCCGTCGGTTCGCTGACGTTGATCGTTGGAGAATCCGTGAAACATCCGACACCGGTCAGCGAGGCAGCAAGGAAACACAACGTTCGCACGCGAAGCATGGGGAAGAGTATCTGCAAATCGAGGGCCAGTTGTCATCCAGGGGCTCTTCGACCACGAGCCCCGTACTTGGCCCCGATGGGCGCCGAAGCGTTGCGTGAGATGAGCAACCCGCTTCCCAACATGGGCAACGGGAGACGGGGCGGTGTAAACCGCGCCGGCGTCGTGCGGCAGCCACAGGCTATCGCGGCTCCACGAGCAGGGGCCCGGTCAGGCAGTAGCCTTCGTCGCTGCGTTCGCAAACGGACGTGTCGGTGGGCACGTCGTCCAGACTCGAGCACCACTGGCTCGCTTAAGCCGCCGCTCAAACCCTTGATCAGGCCCGCGCGAGGGTCATTGCCCCGCGTGTTCGACGGCCGTCGCGATCTTGCCCGCGCTACTTCGAGGGGCGGACCGGGATGTTGTGCTCGTTGAGGTAGCCCTTGGCTTGCCCGATCGAGTACAGCCCGAAGTGGAAGATCGACGCGGCGAGGGCTGCGTCGGCTTCGCCTTCTCCCGTGGCGAGTCCCTGGCGAAGGTGCTCGAGCGAGCCGACACCGCCGCTGGCGATGACGGGGACGTCGACGGACCGTGAGACGGTGCGCGTGATCCACAGGTCGTAGCCTTCGCGGGTGCCGTCGCGGTCCATGCTGGTCAGCAGGATCTCTCCGACGCCCAGGTCGGCGAGGGTCTTGCACCACTGGATGGCTTCGAGGCCGGTGCCTCGGGTTCCGCCATAGGCGACGACTTCGTAGACGGGGCCGTCATCCTGGGGAATGGGCGGCAGGCGACGAACGTCGACCGCGCCCACGATGCACTGCGAGCCATAGCGCTTGGCCAGGTCCTCGATGAGCAGCGGGTTGGTCACGGCGGCCGAGTTGACGGCGACCTTGTCCGCGCCTGCGGCAAGCATGCGGTCCACATCGCTCGCGCGGCGGACACCTCCGCCCACGGTCACAGGTACGAACAGGGACGGAGTCACGCGTCGGATCACGTCAATGAAGGCGGTACGGCCCTCCGTGGTGGCGGTGATGTCGAGCATGCAAAGCTCGTCGGCGCCTTGTTTGTCGTAAGCACGAGCGGCTTCGATGGGGTCGCCTGCGTCTCGCAGCCCGCCGAAGTGCACGCCTTTGACCACGCGGCCGTTCTTGATGTCCAGACAGGGAATGATGCGTCGCTTCAACATCGGCTCAGCGCCTCCTCGACGGTAAAAGCGCCCTCGTAGAGGGCGCGTCCCAGCACGACGCCAGCAATGTTGGCGCGGGCGCAAGCTTCGATGTGCTCGAGGCTGCCCACGCCACCGCTGGCGTACACCGGGATGGAAACTTCTTTTTGAATGGCTGCGGTGGCATCGACGGCGGGACCGCCCTGCATGCCATCACGGGACACGTCGGTGTGCAGCACGGCGGCTGCCCCCCAGCGCTGGGCAGACTGCGCGAGCTGTAGCGCAGTGACCTCGCTCTTCTCGGTCCAGCCCTCAAGAGCGACCATGCCGTCGCGGGCATCCGCGGCCACGACGATGCGGTCGGGGTGCTTCTTGCACAAGGCTTCGACCGTGGCCGGATCTTTGATGGCTAGCGTTCCCAGGACGACCCGGTCGACGCCCGCGTTGATCAGCGCATCGACGGTGGCGGCATCGCGAATGCCTCCACCGGTTTGAACCCGCACGCCGTGCTCGGCTGCGGCGCGGCAGATGCTGACAACGATCGATCGCTGCGCCGGGTTGCCTTCGAACGCGCCGTCGAGGTCGACGACGTGAATGCTGCCCGCCCCCGCGCGCGCGAAACCCTGCGCCAACCCGACGGGGTCGTCGGAGTAGGTCGTGACGCGGCTGCGCTCGCCCTGAGCCAAACGCACCGCTTTTCCGCCCATCAGGTCGATGGCCGGAATGAGGATCATCCCCCGCCCCCAAGCAGGAATGCGCGGAGGAACTTGAGGCCCGACCGCTGGCTTTTCTCGGGGTGGAACTGGCAGCCGAGCACGTTGCCGCGCCGCACGGCCGCGGGGAAGCGAATGCCGCCATACGTCGTCATCCACATGATGTCGTCGTGGTTCTCGCACTCGACGTAGTAGCTGTGGACGAAGTAGTAGTGCTCGCCCGTCGGCTCGACCTGGTTCCAGCCCATGTGGGGGACCTTGAGGCGGCGGACCAGGGGCTGCGGCTTTGGCGGAGTGGGGGTTGCGACGGGCTGCGCGAATCCGGGCAACTCGCCCTGGCCGGAGATCGGCTGTTGAGCCGGGAGTCCGGACCCGGGGTCGGGCGCCATGGTCTGTGCGTGGCTGGTGTCGGCTTTGGGGTCGGCAGCCGCAGGTGCGACCTCTTGAGCGCCCGACTCGGCCGGCATCTCCATCCCATCGGGGAAACGCAGGCATCGACCTGGGAGAATCCCAAGGCCCTTTTGGCCCTTGTTCTCGTCACTGCTTTGGAAGAGCAGCTGCATGCCGAGACAGATCCCTAGGAAGGGATCGCCTCGCTCGATGACCATGCGCAGCGCATTGCCCATCCTGCCTTCGACAAGCTTTTGGGTTTTTGCGCCAAACGCGCCTTGACCGGGAAAGACGACGCAGCGGGACATGGCGACTTCGTCTGCGTTCCGCGTGACATTCACGGCGCCGCCGACTTGGATGAGAGCGCGTTCCACGCTAGCAATGTTGCCGAGCCCGGCGTCGACGAGGGTGACTTCGCGCGCCATGAAGGCCGCATGAATACCACAAACGGACCGGCCCGAAGAATCGGCGCGCGATCCCCCCTGTACGGGCTTTCACCTCGAGGGGGTGACCTTCGGTGACAGGCCCGTGGGGGGCAGGGTTCGAGCGGCCCAACCTCAGGGGTTGTTCTAGGGACGAATCGGGCTGGGTGCGTCCGTGGTCCCGGTGGGAACCAGCACCTCACGCTCGATGCTCGCGGGCGCAGCGTCGAGCTCGGACATCATGTACAGCGCCGCCACGGCGAGGATGACGAGGATGCTCAGGAGCTGCAGCGGGACGGCCACCATGCTCAGCCATGAGGTGCTCTGTGGCTGCATGATCTGTCGCCGACGCAGGCGGCGATTGAGCTTCTCGTAGAAGTCCTCGGGCGCTTGCACGTCGCCAAGGCCCCCCACGAGGGAGATGACCTTCTGGAGTTCGGCGAGCTCCTCGGCGACCTCGGGCGAACTCTCGAGCAGGTCCTCGAACGCCTTCGCGTCGGCCGGCTCGAGTTCGTCATCGAGGTAGGCACTGACCAGGTCGGTGCCCGTGTTGGTAGAGGTGCTCACGGTGTGGTGCGGCTCGCTGTGGAGTGATCGTAGTGCCGGATGGGGCTTCAGGCTAGGTGGGGTTTGAGCCGGTCTCTCAAGGCGACGCGGGCGCGGTGTAGGCGCGACTTGAGGGTGCCTTCCTGGAGCCCGGTGATTCGCAGGATCTCTTGGTAGCTGAGGCCCTGAACGTCGCGCAGGACGATGAGCAAGCGGTGTTCAGGGTCGAGTGCCGCGAGCTCTCGCTGGACGGCAGCCTCGATCCGATTGCCCTGCGCCATGGCTTCGGGACCATGGACACGACTCTGCAGCGGGTTCCCCGGACCCGCTTCCCCGGCGGGGACGTTTGCCTCGGGCGTATCGTCGACGGGCACGCGCCGGTGAAAGTGGCGACCCCGCAAGTACTTGATCCGGTTCTTGCACGTGTTGGAGGCGATTCGGTAGAGCCACGTATAGAACCGCCCTTCACCGCGGTACGAGCCGATCGCCCGATGCAGGGTGATGAACACCTCCTGAGCAAGGTCCTCGGCCTCTTGCCGGTTGCCGATCATCCGAAGCGACAGGGCGAAGATCCGGTCCTTGTAGATGCGGACCAGCTCCTCGAAGGCCCGATTGTCGCCGGCTTTGAGGCGCTCGACGAGCTGTCGATCGCGCGTGTCCGCGGCGGCGCGATCCGTCGCAGGCGCCTTGGATGCGTCCTCGTTGGACGCTCCGGGCCCGGTCGGCTCGGACTTCGCGGCGCCTTGCACGTCAGAATCGACTTCCGAGGCGGTCAAAAGTTCCCTTGCGCCTCAGATTTTCACACGCCGGCGCTTTTGGCTACAGGAGTCACTCGACGATGATCGTGGTGACGCGGTTTCGGCCGCCCCGGGTCGACTCGACCCGGAACTTCTCGGTGCTCTTGAGGCGTCCGTAGACGCCGAGCATGGCGAGCTGGTTGTTGGTGCGGCTGCCGTTGACCTTGGTGATCACCTCTCCGACCGCAAAGCCGGCTTTCCTCGACGCAGGCCCCACGAAGCTGATCTTGAAGCCGCTGCTGATGCTCTTGCCGCGCATCTGCCGACTGGCCTTGGAGGAGCTCCCCGCGAGGCTGTCGAAGTACCACTTGGGCACGCGGCAGGTGCCTCGAGCGCAGGTGACAGGCACGGCCACGGGCTTCGAGTCGCCGGAGGGCTTGCTCGGGCTCGGTTTGGCGCCGCGGCTCGAGGCTCCCGACGATGATCTGCCCGAGGGGCGCTCGTTCGGCGGCGGGTCGAAGGATCGGTTTGCCTCGACCTCGAGGTACTGCGTCCAGGCGAGGCCCGGTTCGATGCGGTAGCGCAGGGTCTTGGTCCGGCCGTTGCGCTGGATGGCGAGCGAAAGGGTGCCTTCCCGCGGAATCCGCTGGCGGAGCTCGAGCAGCCTCTTGGGCCCGGGGGGCTTCGCGCCCTGCAGCTCGAGGACGAGGTCGCCCGGCCGCAGGCCCAGGAGGCGCCACAGCGAGGGCTTGGGCAGCTCGCCCACCTGGAACGACGCGGGCATGCCATCTCGTCGCTGCTTCTTCGTCGTTCGGATGAACGGAACATCCCCCTCGCGTCCGAGCGTGTCGGCAACCAGCGTCAGCACAAATGGATCGACCCGGTAGAGCCCCGGCTCATCTGCGACCGGGATGATGGCCCGGGCGAGCGCAGCGTCGAGCTCGGCCTCCGGGGGCGGCAGAGGTTTGGGCTCCTTTTTCGGCTTGGCCTTGCGTCGCTTCCGCTTTTGCTTGGGTTCGGCGTCGTCGGTCTCAGCGCCGACGTCGAGCCGTGGCTGTGTCGTGGTGTCGGTGGCTTCATCATCGTCGAGGCCGAGTCGGGACGAGATCGCGTGGCAGCCACACAGGCCGATCAAGGCGCCGGCAAGGGCGTTGCGGTAGAAGCCGGACACAGGACTATTTGGGCTGACCCAAGACGGACAGCGTACCGTTCTCGCACCAGTACACGTGGGTGCAGTCGGTCGCGATTCCCCATGCGCCCGGCGACGTGGCGATTTGGACCGGTGCTTCCGAGTCGAACAGCGAGATTCGGGTGACGCTGCTTGCTTCGTAGTCGGTGACGTAGACGTGCTCCCCGTCGCCTGTGATGCCTCGGATGTTGCCGCCGGTCGTCACGAGAACTTCGGGTACAGATCCGTCCTTCGGGACGCGGATGACTTGCCCGCTCCCGGTCGCGTAGACATCGGCATCGGTGACGTAGAGGTGGCCACCTTGCGGAACCTCGTGCATCGCGGTGCCGGCGGGGCCCGGTGCGGCCTTGTCGAATCGGATCAGCGCACTTTCGACCAGGTCGGTGACGTAGATGCTGTCCTCATCGACGCCGATCCCGATCGGGCGTTGCAGCGTCCCGATCCGCTCGGGTGGCTCGTCCGGGCTGGGAACCTTCGGCGCCCGAAAGGCACCGCCGGCGGATTTTTGCAGCGGGTCGACGAGCGCGAAGTAGACCTCGGATCCATCGAGCACGATCTGTCCGAATCCCGCCTCGAAGTTGAGGCCTCCGTCGACGTCGTTGGCGTCGGCAACGACGCTCTGCGCCCCGGTGGTGAGGTTGATCCGGGTCACCAGCGAGCTCCCGTAGCTGAGGAAGTACAGGTACTCGTCGTCGGTAGCGATCTTGGTGAGCGTGTCGTCGGCCGTGGTCAGGAGCGTGCTGTCTCCGGTGGTCAGGTCGATCGTGAACACCTCTCGGGTGAACCCGGTGGTCCACACCAACGTGGTCCCGACCACGGCGACCGCCAGCGCCTCGCCTTCATCGGTGCTGCCCAGGACTTCGGATTCACACGCGTCGCCGCAGGTCGAGCAAGATGCGTCGCAGCAAAGCGGTGGGTCCCCGGTGCTCGAGCTTTCGCTGCCGGTGGAGGAGGTGCTGGAGTCCGCGGTTACGAGGGTCGTTCCCGTGGTGGAGGAGGTCTCCGCAAGCGTTGGGTCGGAGCTGCTCGTGCTCGAACCCGTGCACTATGCGACGACGGTTGATCCCTCCTTGTCCTAGACACGAGGAAAGCAGGTGCCCGCGAGGCCCGAGGGCGCAAGGTCTCCGTACCGCCGGCCCGTGTCGCACTGCGGATCGGGGAAGCTGCAGTACCCCGTGGACTCGCAGGCTCCACCGCCGCCCTCGGAGGCGCAGTCCTCGGGCGTGTCGCAGAAGAACGTCTCCTGTTGGCAGCCGGCACCAAGCAGGACGCAGACCGCCAGGGCAACCTCTCGAAGCATCGGCGGCAGTGTATCGCGCCTTATCGGGGGCGTCCGCTACAGGTCGGGGTGCAAGCGCAGACCCAGGTTGAACCCGAGGATCGTCTCGAGCATTGGCCCTGCGACCTGTTGTTGGAAGCCGAATCCGATATCGACGCCCATGCCGCCGGGGCGGGCATTCTTTGTATAGGCGATTCCGCCGGCGACGTAGATGCGGTCGTCATCGGTGCCCTTGCCGCGGTTGTCCCCGATCGTTCCGAAGCCGAGCGGAACCGGCCCGGCGATCAACTCGGCACAGCCGCCGTAGGTGAGGCGGGTGTGATCTTCGAAACGGAACGAGGTGAAGTCGTACGTTCCGTCGAAGTTGATGCTGAGCTTGGGGCTTCGCAGGGGGAACACCGACAGCCCGTGAACGAGGGTCAGCGGATAGTCGGACAGCTCGGAGAGATGTCCCCGATCGACGGTGCCCTCGGTGACGGCGAGACCCTCGAGCGAGAGCTCGCGGTCATCGGTGAAGTAGGGGTCGTGGTTGCCAACGACGTTGAGGCCGAGCACAGAGATCGCCGCGAACCCTGCGATGTTGAGCGACAGCGCGGTGTCGAGCCCAAACGCGTTCAGCTTTCCGTGGGCGTTGCGAGCGAGCCCCTCGGGATCTCGGTACCGCAGGCTCGTGTACTGGTACTTCGGCTTGAGGCCAAGGGCGACCCAGTTGGGCACGGCGACGATGCTGAGCGCACCGAAGGCCTCATGGCCAAAGCGGGAGAGTTCCAGGCTGGTGTTCTCGCCGGTCGCGGAGTCTTGATAGTTGATCTCCGGTGCGCCCCGCATGAACATGTAGCCCAAGCCCAACCCGATGCGGGAGTTGTTCAGCGAATCCATGACCACGAACCCGAGCCCGTTGGTCCGCTGCTGGATGTTGAGCTGATACATCGCCTCGACGGTGAACACCGGGGAGAACGACATCATCGCGGGGTTGGCCAAGGCGGCATTCGAGCCGAAGCTCGAACTGTGCGACACACCGCCCAGCGACACATTGCGGGTGCCGCCGACGGCTGGGCTGGCCTCCGCGGT
>CAYGTG010000045.1:0-15286 GCA_964352485.1 uncultured Nannocystaceae bacterium
ACGAGCATGGCCGCGTCGTGGTGTCCGAGGTTGATTCATCGCCTGTGCTGGCTTCGTCCGGCGTAGTCAGCGTCTCAGAGCTCGTTGTCGGACCGCACGAGATGACCGCCACGAGGGCGGTTGCGAGGAGCGGACGCCCCCGTTCACATCCTGCGCGCTCAGAGACGATCCCGAAAGGCATCGCCGAGTCTACACCGAGGAAGGTGTACCTGGCGGTCTCGCCCGTGGGGGCTGATCCGCCCGCCGCTTCCGATACCGGGTTCAGCCATAGAGCCGAATCGGCGGGGGAGGCATTTCGCCGGGCTCGTCTCCAACGCCGAGCGTGGCCGGTTGTTCCAGGCCGAACACGAGCCTGCCCCAACAGACCACCCGGTGGTCCTCGAGAATGGCGCATAACGTGCCCCCTTGGCCCCCGGCGATGTCGATGGCTGTGCCTCCGAGGTCGAGCGGCGGAGGGGGCATGTCGCCGGGTTCATCGCCATAGGAAATGTCGGACTCGTATCCCCAGGTTGGCAGCCAAGTCCCGCCGCCCCAGCAACGCACGTTGCCCTCCTCGGAGAGTGCACAAGCCTGCCAGTCGCTCTGCGCGATCTTTGCGATGGGCTCCGGTCCGAGCTCGAGCGGGGCCGGCGGCATTTCCCCGAGCTCGTCTCCGATCGCTTCGTAGAGGTCCCCGTAGCCTAACGAACCGGCGTTGTACCCAAAGCAACGTACGGTGCCGTCTTCGTTGAGTGCGCAGCTGTTGACTGCCGCCACCGAGCCCGTCAGCTGAGCAACCGGCCCCCCGAGTTCGACCACGGGGGGTGGAGTGATGCTCTCTCCCACAGCTCCCCGGGGAGGTCGCCGACCGTGGTCCAACTTCCCTGATTCGAATACTCCAGGGGTCCGAGCAACCCGGAGTTGGTGTAGTAGTTGCCGGTTCCCTCTCCCCAGCAGACCACGGCGCCATCGGCCCGAGCGGCGCACCACTGATCACCGCGCGTGCCGCGGGCACCCAACATCGCGACGACCGGGCCGCCGAGTTCGGCGAACGCAGGCGGCATTTCGCCCGGTGCGTCTCCAATGTTGGTGTCACTCGAGGGAGGGTCGACGCCGAGCGAGCTATTGAAGCTCGACCCCCAGCAGCGGACCGCGCCGTCGGCGTAGCGGGCACATGCGGAGTTCTCCGCGATGCTGACCTCCACGACCTCCGGCACGACCACGCACGCCGGCGTGCACGGAACAAACCCGTTGTCCTCGCCAGCGTCGCAGCCCTCGCTCGCGAAATGGTGGTGCCCGTCTCCGCACTCGTTGAGGGTGCATTGCTCGCAGCACTCGCTATCGTCCGCGCCACCTTCGTCGTCGTGGATGAACGTGTTCAGGGCCTCCGGCGTTGCAATCGTGCTCAGCTCGCCCGTGCTCGGATCGTGCGTGTACGTGATGTCGGAGGACAGTGGCAGAGACGTGACCTCCGGCTGGTGGTCCGGCGTGTACGTGTACTGCGTTTCGGGGTCCGTGACTCCGCTGACCGCAGGCGGCGCGTACTCTCGAAGCCGGTCTGCCGAATCGTTGAAGAAGTCGTGCGCCGGGCACGAGTTCTGAATGTCCTCAAGGTACGTCTTATCCCCGATGTAGTCGTCCCCGCTCATTGTCGCTACACTCCGTCCGTGCGGGGCCTGGTCCAACTTCCGAGTGTGGCGCTTTGGGCAGCAACCGCCGGTCTGCTCGCGTGTCATCCCAAAGCGTTGCAGCACCCTGAGCCGATCCCATCCGCGCCCGCCTCCAGCGAGCTGACGCTGGACCAGATCGCGGACCTCATCGATCCCGGACCGCAGGCTCCTCTGTCCGAAGGACTTCCGCCGCAGGTCTTCGAGCTCCTCGGACTTGAGCAAAATCCCTCGGCATCGGGCGCGGTGCTGCTCGAACAGTCGATTGCCGAGACGGAGTTGATCGCGCAGGCGGTGGGCGATGCCGAGGACGCAGAGGTGTGGACGTTGTTGATCCGTTCCTCGGCGCGGGCGGTGGTGCTGGCGGAACAGGCCGCGCAACGTGGCGCGGTCGAGGCCGACGCATTGGCCCAGTTGGAGCGCGCGTACAAAGGCGTGGATGTGCCGGCGCTCGCCAACGATCGGAACGTCATCGTAGAGTTCATCGCGACGTACGTGGCCCAGGCCGCAATGGACGGAGGCCGGGGTTCGGCAGAGTTTGAGCCGCTCGTGCAAAGAGCACAGGACGCGATGCGATCGGCCGAGCCGTTGCATCGCCGAACCACAGCTCAGCTCTTGCGAGTGGCGCCAGACCACGACGCCGTGCCGACCGCGCTGCTTGCGGTTGCGGTGGCGGAGCTGGGTGCTGGCCATGAGTGGACGATCCCCGCGGCCAAGCTCGCGCTGGAGCGCCGCGGTAAGTTGGCTTCCGCAAGCGAACAGCTGGACCTGGCTCGGATCTGTCTGGAGGGGCTCGACGTTCCGTGTGCGGAGGCTGCCGTCCGCGCAGCCGCCGGGGCGGAGGGAAGCGATCAGGTCTCCGCAGACCTCGTGTTTGCTCGCCGCATCGTGGAGCTCGCCGATGCGACGACGCTCGAGCATCGGCTGGAGCGCGCCCGGGCGTTTCTCGAGCTGGAGCGATACGCCACCGCAAAGGCCGAGTTTGAGGCCCTTCATGCCGAGTTCCCGCAGGATGCTCGTCCCGTCGCGGGCCTGGCCCGTCATGCGGTCCGCAAGGATTTCGACTTCTCTGAAGCCCACCGCCTCATCGAGTCGCAAGTTGACCCGAAGAATGCGGACGAGGCGTACTACGAACTGGCGATCGGTACCCGGATGATGGCCGTCATCTTCTCGGTCCTGCCCAACGTCGCGGCAACCAATGGAGGAAACACCGCATCCTTGTTGGAGCCGGTACTCGTTGGCCTGCGCCCGGACATCGAGGGCTACGCTGCCCTGGGCAATACGGATGGCCGATTCCTCGTCTTCGTCCTCGATGTGATGGAGGAGCTGCTCGCCCAGTACGAGCAGACAGACAAGCTCAACCTTCGCCACCTCGCGTCGCTGAGCGACTCCGTGGTCGCGCTCCAATCGGAGATCCCAAACAACCCACACGCCTACCGAGTGCTGATGTCGATTGCAGCACTGGAACCCGACAAATCCCGCGCCTCGACAATGGTGGGCGTGCCTGCGCCCGCGGGCCCCGAGCACGACAGCTTGGTTTTCCGCCGAGCACGCGCACTGGTCGATCTTGCCGTGACCTGGAGCGACCCGAGCTTCGCAAAGCAGGCCGTAGATGCCCTGCAGGAGGTCGACTCCTCAACCTCGTACCAGGCGGAGGAGTTGCGCATCGACGCACTGATGGTTCAGCGGGTGCTCGGCGGCACGGCTGCATGGGAGACGATTTGGAAGCCCTACCAGCTACTCCTCGATGGTGACCTGACGTCGAATCCGCGGGTGCTGAACAATCTCGGGGTTGCGGTGCTGCACTACGGCGGTCCCGCCGAGGCCCGGGACGTGTGGGAACTGAGCTCGGACGCCTGCGCGGACCAGGACGAGGACCACGGCGACGTCGGGAAACTGAACCTGATCGTCTCTGCGAGCCCGGACGGCGGTGCCGCTGCCTTGGCCGCGATGCGAACCCTGGCTGGCGAAACCACGAACGCCGGCGTCCGCGTGACGGCACTGGCTTGGGTCCATGCGTGGTCCAAAGGGAGGGCTCGTCGAGGTGCCCAGGCGGCGCTGAAGGCTGCGCTCGACGAGGCGAAGCGGGACGGCCCCCGCCCGACGGCCCCGGATCCCTACTCGGGGCTCGTGCTCGAGGGCGCGTTCAGTACGGGACTTGGGTACGCGGAGGATGGCCTCGCGATCAACTTCGATGGCAGCGGCCTTCCCTGGGCGATTCTTGCCCCGCCGCGCTGACTGTCCCTCGGAGCAAGACGAGCGGGCCAACGGTTTGAGGGACCCTGCCGAAGTTCTCAACCACGCCGAAGGCCGGTAGGGTCTACCCATGCGATTCGGGCTCGGGCGGCGGTTGGGTGTCAACGGCGGGGTCGCCCTGTTCCTCGTCGCCTGCTCGAAGCCGGGCCCGTCTGGGGTGCCGCAAGCGTCGGTTGATCCGATCAGGAACTCAGTCGTGCCCGTGCTGGACGTCATTGCCTCGGCGCCGAAGCGCGACGCACCGGTTCGGGTCGTGTCGATCGACATGGGACACGCGCACGCCTGCGCGCTGTGGTCGTCGGGGGTGGTGACCTGCTGGGGAGGCTCGACGCGGAGGCAGCTCGGGCGCGAGGATAGGGCGCTACGTGCCCGACCAGAGCTCGTGCCCGGACTCGACGAGGTGGTCGAGATCGCCTTGGCGGATCACGTCAGCTGCGCTCGCCGCGGTGATGGATCGGTGTGGTGCTGGGGGAGCGACTTCGCGGGCGGGCTGGGCGATGGGGACGACAAGCAGCCGCAGTCGTGCTCGGGATTCGGCTGCCGCGCAGCTCCGGGCCCCACCTCCGGCGTCGAACGGGCCATCGATCTGGAGGTCGGCCAACTGCTGCGCTGTGTCGTCATCGCCGGCGGCGAGCGGCGGTGCTGGGGCTCCGATGGACTCGGGCTCCTTGGGCTCGGGAGACGGACCACGCTGCACGTCGCCACACCGGTACCCGATTCGCTGCCTCGCCCCCAGCCGTGGGCCGTCAATTCGTCCAACATTTGCGGCGTGAGGCCCAACGGGAGTGCGTGGTGTCTCGGCGATGACTCCTTCGGCATGCTCGGCGATGGATCGCGGTCTCACGCGTCGTGTGAGGACCGCAAACGATGCAGCGCCACGCCCGTCACCGTGGAGGGGTTGACCGACGTCGCCACCGTGACCTTCGGTGACCATTTCGCGTGCGCCCTCGAGAACAACGGTCGCGTCGCGTGTTGGGGAGAGGGCGATGCGGGGCAACTCGGCGACGGTCGCGAGAGTCACGGTGTGTGCCGAGTCGGCGACGCGAAGCTCGACTGCAGCCGCTCGCCGGTGATGGTGGAGGGGCTCGAAGACGTCGCCGAGGTCGCCTGCGGCACGTGGCACTGTTGTGCGCGCACGGGCGCGGGCGCGGTGCACTGCTGGGGGAAGAACTCCGCCGGACAACTCGGAGTCGAAGCCGTCGCCGATCGCTGTACGTCGTCGACGGGCGATGTCACCGCCTGCAGCCGCGCGCCGGTCCAGGTGCCAGGACTCCCAAAGGTCGTCGACCTGGCGACGAGCGCCTATTCGACCTGTGCTCTGGGGGAGGACAGCGAGGTTTGGTGTTGGGGGAACGATTCCTCGGGGGAGCTGGGCGACCTTGGCGAGGCGCGCTGTCGGGAGCCAGACTCGGTATTCAGCGCTTGCAGCAACGAGCCTCTGAGGGTGGAGTTGAACGTTGCGGTGCCGCACTCTTGAGCCGGCCCGGGCGCCCGGACGCCTGTGCCAACTCAGCGTGTCGCTTGGACCACCGCGAGCGGCCCGACGGAGGTCTGGGGTGTGAACGTCAAGGAGGGCGAGGTGATCGTCGCCGCGCGTGGATCGGTCGCGTATGGCGGAATTGCCCGCGGCTCCCTCTCCGGCACACCGAAGATCGAGACCGGCGCTCTCGTGGACTCCACGCCGCTTTACACGGTCTTCGACAGCAACGCCGTCCCACCGCCGCGAGCGCTGGCGTTTTGGTGCTGCCCCGGAACGCGAGGAGATCGATGCAGGCCGCGACCGCGTGCGGCTAGCGCGAGTGTCCTGAGTCAGTGCCCTACGGGCAAACGGTTTCGGCGTTGGCCTCGGCGTGCACGATGGCGTCCGCGATGCGCGCCTCGTGGATCACGATCCGATCGATCAGGTGCCGGTCGGCTCGCTGCGAGAGCATCATCGTGTAGTCCCCGGCAGCGTCGACCTCGAGCACGACTTGGTGACCGTCGTTGTCGTTGGTGAACGTCGACCAGCTCCAGTCCGAAGCTCCCGAGGAGTAGACCTTAAGCCATCCGTCGGCGGTGGCGCCCTCCGGACAGCCGGCGGTCGTGACCCCGGCCATGTCGGCGATGGCCATCATCAAGTCGGCGTCTTCGCACAGCGGCCGCGCGTAGACCCGTCGCTCGCCTTCGCCGTCGTCGCGGCGTCCGAAGAACCCATCGACATCCGGGAAGCTCACCCAGGTGTCGTTGTGTTCGGTCGTGTTGCTCCCCTGCCCGATCCGGTTGCGCCACTGCAAGCGATAGCGACCCGGCTCCGCGAAAAACAGGGTGACCGACATCAGCCCGTTGCCCGGCGTCGCGCCTCCGCTGCTTTCGGGCCAGACCGCTGAGCTCGGGTGCCGGTTGCGGCCGAGCAGCCGATCGCGAGCAGCAAGGTGGAGTCGAGGATGGGCGCACGCGTCATGCCGGCTCACGAGCAGGTGAGGGCGTCGCTGCACGGGTCCATCGGCGAGCTGCGTAGAAGCATGGCTCTATGATGCGACCTGGCCTCAGAGTAACGTCTATCGGGTATGCCGCCAGCCTTCGACATCGACGAGGAACCGACGCTGCCGCGCGGACCGCTCGTCGGGGGCCGCTACAGGCTCGGCCGAATGCTCGGCCAGGGCGGTATGGCTATGGTCTACGAGGCCACCGACAGCCTCACGGGTCGGAGGGTCGCGCTCAAGGTGCTCCGGCCCGGAGGCGGGATCCCTCACGCGCACGAGCGCTTCGAACGAGAGCTTCGCCTGATGTCTGCGGTCGCGCACCCCCACTGTGTTCGCCTGCTCGACTCGGGGGACGATCCGGTGCCCTTTGCGGCGTTGGAGCTGATCGAGGGCAACGATCTGCGGCAGGCGATGCGTCGCGCGATCCCCGTCACCCAGGTCCTCGAGCTCACGCTTCAACTGCTGCACGGGCTGGCCGCGGTGCACGAAGCCGGCATCGTGCATCGCGACATCAAGTCGGAGAACGTCATGCTGACGCGGCAACCCGACGGCAGCGACCGACTCGTCCTCATCGACTTCGGCGCTGCGATCCGGGCCGACGCCGCGCTCGCAGCCCGCAAGCGGGAGCTGTTGACGGCTTCGGATCAGATGCTCGGAACCCCGACGGTGATGAGCCCCGAACAATTTCAGGGGCAGCCAGCCTCGTTCCGTTCGGATCTGTACGCCGTGGGCGTGTTGATGTTCGAGATGCTGGCCGGCTACCTGCCGTTTCCCGACACCAACCTCATCGAGGTGATGATGGCGAAAGCCCAGCCGATCCCGTCGCTGCCCTCCACCGTCCCGCCCTCGATCGCCTGGCTCGTGCAGTCGCTGTTGGCACCGGACCCCGAGCAGCGCCCCGAATCCAGCGCCGAGGCGATCGAGATCGTGATGTACGCGCGCGACGAGCTCCGGCAGACGATGGTCACGACCACGTGGCACGATCTCCTGCCGGTACGCAAGCCCCTGGCGAACGATCACTGAGTGCGCGCGGCATCGTCGCGACGCGCAGCCCGGCGATAGGCATAGGCGCCGAGGAGCAAGACCCCGCCGACCGCGATGAAGCTCAGGCCGCGAACGGCGAGAGCTTCGTGCGCCATGTCGAGCAGGGGCAGCTTCGCCGCACTCTTCACCCCCGAGGCGCTTGACCTCATCGTCCGCTCATCCGCTCGGGCGAAGGCGTCCTTCGGCACACGCGGAACCTGTGCGTCTGTGGGCTCCTCGAGGCCGTCCGTCACCGCGTTCGCGTCGTCGACCCGAAAGAGGTCAACCGCGTCCTCCTCCAGCCGCACTGGAGGCAGCAGCAAGACGTGCCCGGCCTCCCGTAGCGTACGAACGTTCACAGCACCGTCGCAGATTGTCCCCGGGTCTACGACCCCTCGGGCAACTTGTGACGCTCGTTCCGAGCAGCGCCTCCTCGCAGACCAATCGTCGCGCCCCGCCAGCCTACGGCCGCAGCGGCTGTTCTCTAGGACGTTAGCTTGGGGGCCGCCGCGGATTCATGCGACGTCAAAGTTGGAAGCGCCTACGACATCAAATCGGGCGCAAACATGGACCGCACCAAACCAGTGCGACGACGACGGTTGCGACGTTGCGACAGTTTCGGTCACTTCACCGTCGTAGTTTGGCGCTCACGCCTGGTACAGCCAACGCGTGCGAACGCGGCCGCTCTCAAGGCCGCCATCGGGATCCGGCGTGAACGTGCGGCTCACCAGATCGCAGCGGCGAGCGACCCGGTTCCCGCGTTGGCGTTGAACACTCGCATGCGGAACTGGTTGACCGAGAACCCGTAGGACGTAAAGACCACCCCATCCTCGGTACCGTACGCGGGGCTGGTGTAGAAGGCGTGCCACGTGCTGCCGCCCTCCTTGTATTGGAGCTGTGCGTTCAACACATCGGTCGACGGCGTGCCGATCGGGGCACCTCCGTTGCACGTTTGCAAGGCGGTCTTGGTGCTCGCCAGCGCGACGATGTAGAAGTTGCCCGTCGTGGCTCCGGTGTGGTCGTTCGACGTGGACCCGCACAACGTCCCCGACGGGCAGGTCTGTTTGTAGTACCTCCACAGCTGGTTGAACCAATAGGATGACGCCCAGGTCGGGCACAGGCTCCTATTGACCACAGCTGTCGCCTGGTTCGGATCGGAGGTCGTGCCAATCGACAAGAGATCACGTGCCTGGGCCGGAACCCGACCGGCCGCAGCGAGGAGGTCGTGGTTCTCGCTCAACCTCGGACGCGATCGAGCATCCGTCCCGAACGCTTGCGACAGCTCGATTGGCGAGTAGTCGGGCGCGGGAAGCTGACCGATTTATGGGGGCGCGCCAAGCCAGACAATCCCAACGCCGGCATCGGCAGGGAGTACGACGATTTGAGCGTGTCCACCGTCAGGCAAGTTGAGTTCGTCCAGCACGACCGTGTCGTCCTCGGCAAACTCTGGGTTGTCTGCTTGCGGAGCGTTCTCCGCCTGCACGAGCCAGCTGTGTGGACCGGCATCCGCGATCGGGCCAATGCGCGCAGTATCGCCACCATCGACAGGTGCCGGTTCGTCGCAGCCGCTGAGAGCCAGCAATATTGTCAGGGGTAGAAATTGGATTGGAGTGTTCTTCATGGGAGTGCCTTGGGCTCCCGCCGGCATCTTGCCGGTGTGACAAGTCCGGAGGTCCTCTTCGTCGGTACCCTCGCCCGGGCGTCGGTGAGGAGTCCAGCCGTTTCGTCGCCCGAGTACACCCTCAGCGCGAGTGGATGTCCGAGTCCGGAGCGCACCGTGGTCAAGGCCCGACGGCCGCCGGAGCCAAAACGCGGCACTGCAGAATTCGACTTCGAGTCTCGGCATTCCCGGTTGGTTTGATTGCAACCACTTTGAGCGCTCTCGTATGGTCAACTAGAATGGTGGACGTTTCTCACTCACGCCGTTGGCTCCAGGCTCCAGGAGCACGGCTGCTCCATTCGATTCGTTCCGCCAAAAGCCTTGTCGGAGTCGCGTGTGTCCTCGGCTGCGGGCCCGTGGTTGACACCGACCCGATGGCGAATGGGTCAGAGGACACCACCACGGGCTCGCCGGCAGCCACCTCCAGCGGCAGCCCGACGAGCGGGGCCCGGCCGTCCTGCGCGATCGGGACTTCCCAAGAGTGCGGTTGTCCCTCTGACCGGGTCGGCACCCAGATCTGTCAGGCCAGCGGAGAGTTTGGCAGCTGTTCTTGCCCGGATCCGACGAGCACGGACACCCCGCAGACCAGTGGTTCGACGGGCGGGAGCGGAGCCTCGACGGACGCCGCGGAGAGCTCTTCCGGCGACCGGCAGCCCACCACGTGCCCAGAGGTCCCGGTGCCTTGCAACGGAACGATCGCAGTCCCGTCCGACCCCGGGTTGGCCGACGTCTCCATGTGCACCTCCCTCAACGGATCGCTGACGCTCAGTGGCACGGTTTCAAACATCTCATCGTTGGGCTGCCTCACCACGATGGGCGAGCTGAGGATCCAGTCCACCGAACTCTCCGATCTCTCTGGGCTTTCCCGGCTCGAGGAACTCGGAACCCTCGTGGTCGAGGCCGCGCCAGAACTCACCCACATCGGCCTCAGCCAGCTCGAGGAGATAGGGCGCCTCACCCTCACGGGCAACCCTACGCTGGAGCAGCTGGACTTCGCCGAACTCGCGGAGATTTCCTGGACTGTGGAGGTCGTGGGGAACCCCGAGCTGCCACACTGCGAGGTCGAGGCACTGCTCGATCAAGTCGGCGGTGCGGGTGGGAACGTTTGCTACGAGGGCAACCTTCGGGATGCGTGCATGCCGAGCTGCCCGTAGGGCGTGGCTCCTAGTAGGCGTCGCCGTGCGCAACACCTGCAGCATCGAGGATTGCAACACAGAGACTGCGCACCGAGACCGAGTCTTGCCAGTAACGCTCCACTAGGGAATACCGCCCCGGCGTGGACACCTCAACGCCGCAGCGAGGTGCGTGAAGCCGTATGTGTTCGCCAAACTGAGGCTGCGTCCACATCTCGGCCTCCTCCACCATAGCCCAGATTCGCGAAAACTCCTCGGCCGCAAGTGCGAATTCCGCATGCGTCAACAGTCCATTGCGGGTCTTGACGATGCCCTGGGCCACTCCCCCCGCATCAACGATGCGGACGACGACCCCCCGATTCTCGACACTTGTGAAAATCCGAACCGAACGGTCTCCGCCATAGCTTCTCAACGGCCGTTCGCTCACCTCCCGCATCACCTGAGAAGTGTCGAGGCGACGAGGGTATCCGGGAGAGTATTTACACCCCACGGACGCCGTCAACATGACAAGAACAAGGCCCATATGGGCAGCCCGCGGCCACATCAACTATTTTATCCTCCGCCGCTTCGAAACTTCTTTCCAAGGCCCGAAGATCGATCGATAGATGTCCCAGAAAATGCCTGTGCTTCCCAACAGGAAGTGTCGCTTGATCCCGTATCTATCCGAGAACTCTCTCCGAGAATCACGATCGACCTGACTTGGGCCCTCGAATGAACCTGGTGGGTGAGCGTGGAACGTAGCCACACACACCGCGCCGTCAGGAGGTGGAGGCACGTCGTTGAAGAAGCGAGGATCCGGTGCATCTTCATTCCAGACAGGCTCGGTATAGTAATATCCGTCTCCGCCTTTGCAGATGTAGCAGAATGGCTCGAAGGTGGCGGAACGGGGATCTCGTCGAACGGCACGCGCGGCGTCTCTCGCCGTCTGGCGCTTTGAGCGAGCCAGGCCGGTATGGTCATAAAAATTGACTGGATCCCCTCCTACATAGAGTAGGAGCGAAGCATCCCCCGCAGCAAACCGCAGCGGATCCTTCGCCGCCCAGCTCCCGACCTCCGGCCGGTAGTCCCGCGCGCCAAACCGCACCAGCCCCGTGTCCTCGTCGTACAACCCGCCCGCAAACCCAAACGGCTGCGAGAACCCAACCTCCGTCGTTCCGCCTCCAACAACCCGCCCGTACGCATCGTAGTCCCAAGTCTGCGCCATCGTGTTCGTCGTCGTGTTGTACACGCCCACCACGTTGCCATTCTGATCGATGAGGAACCGGTACGTCGTCCCTCCGCGGACCATGTAGTCCGGCACGTGGTCGCTGGTCCCGTAGACGAACCGTGAGACCAACGCCCCCGCCCCGTCCAGTTCGGCCACCGGGTTCAGCTGGTCTCCGTACAGAAACTGTTCCACCCCGTCGACCTCCCTGCCAACCCGCCGGTTCCGCGCGTCGATGATGTACGTGATCGGGTGAGCCCCACCAGGAGGTACGACCTCCAGCAGGTTCCCCACCGCATCATACGTATACAGCCAGATGTCCCCACTCGAGGCCTCCGTCCGCGACTCCATCTGCCCGTCTTCGTTGTACGTGTACGTCCAGTCCCCATGCGTCAGCAGCCGGTCCTGGTTGTCCGTCACGATCTCCCCTGCGCCGATCGTGCCCCCGCTGTTGGTCACCGCGCTCCGGTTGCCGTTCGCGTCGTAGCTGTACGACTCCAGGTTCGTCCCCGTGCTGGCTGTCGGAGCCATCCACCACAGTGTCCCCGGCCGCCGTCACTGTGTCGACCTCGCCGGGGCGGGCTACGCGTAGGTCAGCGTCCGTGCGACCAGGCTGCGAATCACCACCTCGCGGCTTGCTCGATCGATTCGTTGCCTCTCCGCCGTTTCCCCACTACCGTCATGTCGTGGCCTACAGGAAGAAGCGTCGCCTCTTGGGCGGACTCGCCCTCCTGCTCGGCCCCGCGGCCTGCGGCGACGACCTCGCAGCGTCCGGGATCCAGGACACTGACGGCACCTCATCGTCTTCATCCTCCTCCACAGGCTCGCCGGCCGATTCGTCCACCGGCGAGACCGCCGACGACGACGGCAGCACGGGTGTCGAGGTCGGGCCACAGTGTGGCAACGGATTTCTCGAAGCCGACGAGGACTGCGACGACGGCAACACGATCAACGACGACGGCTGCTCCAAGCTGTGCCGCGAGGAGTTCTGCGGCGACGGCGTCCTCCAAGCCGACGAAGCCTGCGACCTCGGGCCCGACAACGCCGACACCTCCACCTGTACCGTCTCCTGTCAGAAGAACGTCTGCGGCGATGGCCTCCGTGGCCCGAGCGAAGGCTGCGACGATGGTAACACCGACGACGACGATGGCTGCGGGTCCGACTGCACCCTCGAGACCTGTGGCAACGGCGAGCTCGAAGCGCCCGAGGCCTGCGACGACGGCAACCGCGACCAAGATGACGGCTGCACAACCTTATGCGCCCCACCCGTCTGCGGCGACGGCATCCTCAGCCCCGCGCAGGGCGAGAACTGCGACGACGCCAACCCGGACAACGCCGACGCCTGCCCCAACGACTGCACCGAGTCCGTCTGCGGCGATGGGGTCCTCGAGGGCCCCGAAGAGTGCGACGAGGAAGATCTCAACGGCGATGGTGTCTCGCTGTGCAGCGCCGACTGCACGCTCAACGTCTGCGGCGATGGCTACCTGGTCCCCGAGTTCGAAGCCTGCGACGACGGCGACGCCACCGGCGATGGGGTGAGTGACTGCAGCCCGCTGTGTGAGCTCAACGTCTGCGGCGACGCCTACCACCACATCGCCACCGAGGGTTGCGACGCGGGGGAGCGAAACGGATACGTGCCCTGCTCGACCAGCTGCGTCGTGGTCCCGGAGGTCGTGCAGCTCGCGATTTCGGTGAGCAACCGATGCGCGCGTTATGCCGACGGGTCCGTCCGCTGCTGGGGCTCAAGTAACTATGGAGGCCTAGGCCTGGATCCTCCGTCCGATGAGACCGTCATCGGAGACGATCCTGGAGAGATGCCTCCGGTACCCGCCGCGTTGGGTGGCACCATCCTCGATCTGCCGAGCGGCGGGTTTCGATTTCACTGCGGCCTCCGCATCGATCAGCAGGTCGTCTGTTGGGGTGATGGGTTCGGAGAATACTGGTGGGATGAAACCTACGGGGACCAAGACTACTCGGGGGTCCTGGGGCCGCAGGAGCCTCTCCCGTCCTCGGAGTGGATCGAGTCGGATGGCATTGTCGGCGACATGCCCGGCGACATGCCTCCACCTCCGATCCCCCTGGGAGAGCATGCCGCGATTCGGATCTCGCTGGGCGAATCCAGCGCATGCGTGATTGCGGGCGACGGTGCCCTGCGGTGTTGGGGACGGGCGCACTCCGACTGGCCCAGTCTTGGCTACGGGACGCAGTTCTTCCGAGCCTACCCTGAGCATTTCCCGCCACCACCGGTGAACCTCGGAATCTCGGTCGTCGATGTGGTCCACGACTTCGATCGGACGTGCGTACTAGGAACCGACCAGTTCGTCCGGTGCTTCGGGCGGTCTGAGTTTGGGTTCCTCGGTCAGGCCGGAAACGGACCTCTACCGTCTGGGATGGAGATTGAGCCTCCACCGATCACGAACCTCGGCGGCACGGTCGTGCAGATTAGTCATGGCTCGGGCGGAGTTTGTGCGCTTGGCACGGACGGCGGGGTCCGCTGCTTTGGGGCTTGGTGGAGTGCCGGATACGGAGCCCAAGAAATTGTAGGCGACGACCCGGGAGAGATGCCACCACCGCCGCTTCAGGTTGGCATGCCCGTCGTTGCCAAAGTCGTCAGCGCGAGACAGATGTCGTGCGTCCTGTCTCCCTCGGCGAGGTTCGCTGCTGGGGCGGGAACCCGACAACCTACGGTTATGGCATGCCCGACCAGGTCATTGGCGATGCTCCCGGGGAAATGCCTCCATCAGTGCTCAACCTCGGCGGCCCGGCGCTGGATGTCTACACCTCAAAGCATGGGGACAACCTATGCGCAATTCTCGAAGACCACAGCGTTGTTTGCTGGGGTCAAACCGTCATAGGCCTCGAGGCACCCGGCCAAACCATCGGCGATCAACCCGGCGACATGCCCCCGCCCCCGCTGCGCCTCTACGAATAGCCATCCATGCCCTCCAGGGACACGTCTCCCTACACCGTCTCGTCCAGCCACCGCTGCGCGTGCTCATACGTCCGCGCATACGCAACCGGTCCCAGCTCGAGACGGAACGGCGTGACCTTGGGAAGGTCCGGCGTGACGAGCAGCAACGACTCCGCGCCCGGAACCTCGGTCGGAGTCGGTGCGGGCGCCCCCCACTTCACCCTGCGGCGGGACGGAAGAAAGTGCAGCAGCACCCGCTGATCCCCGCCCTGCAGCGCCGTGAACCCGCTGCGATCCGAGACCCCGCCATCGACCAGCAGCCGGCCCTGCGAAACCACCGGCCGAAACATCACCGGCACCGTGCACGAGGCGACGATCGCTTCTCCCAGCAGGCCCTCGCGCAGCGCCAGCGGCTTGCGGCGCAGGACGTCATGCACAACCGGGGAGAAGGCCAGCGGGGTCTGCTCGATGCGCTCGACCCCAAGCTGACCGAGCAGAAGCCCGAGGTGGTCGCGGAATTTCTTGCCCCGCAGCAGCCCGCCCAGCGGCAGCCCCGGATCCCAGAAGTCCTCGCGCCGCAGCGAGGCCAGCTCGTCCGCGAGCGTCCCCGCATCCATGCCGCTGGCCCACAACCCTCCGGCCAGCGACCCCGCCGAACACCCGATGACCCGCTGCGGTCGCAGCCCGTGATCTTCGAGCGCGCGCAGCAGCCCGGTGTGAGAGAAGAAGCCGAAGAAGCCCGCGCTGAGCATCAGCGTGAAGGGCGACTCCTCGAGCCAGGCGGCGCGCTGCATCGCCTGGATCTACCACGAGACGGCCTCACTCCATGGCGGCCAGCACCCGACTCACGCCCTCATCGAACGCCCCTTGGTCGAGACGACCGGCTCGATGCAGCTCGAACACAGCGAGCAGCGCCGCCGCTCCGATCGCACTCGCGTCTGCGCCCTCTTCCCGTGCCGCGCGCACGAGCGGATGAAGCCCACCCAAGCGC
>CAYGTG010000045.1:15296-17062 GCA_964352485.1 uncultured Nannocystaceae bacterium
GGCGGGTGGCGCTCGCGGGCAGCTACGACAGCAACCCGCTCCAGCCCCTCGTCGTCGCGAAGCAGACTCCAAGAGACCCAAGAGACCTCGACCAGCACCGCCCGCCCCAGCGCAAATCGCAGCGTCGCCGCCAACCGATCCGAGCCAAGCACCGGCGCGACGCTGCGAGCCACCCGTGCGGCCTCGAGGACCGGGGGCATCGATTCGACGAAGGCCTCCAGAGCACGAGCGCGATCCGAACCCGGGACCGCCAGCAGCATCACGCGCCGGGCCGTTTCGACCAGCGCGTCCGCCGTGCTGTAGAGCAGCCGGGCCAGCGCAGGATCGGAGACCTGCCCCTGCAGCCAGACCCGGCCGGACACCGATCGGTAGGGCGCAGGCAGCAGCAACGTTCGGTTGCGCAGCCCATCCGCCCACAGCTCGACCCCCGGCGGACCGTCCGCCACGCTCAATGCGCCCACGGCCATCGGGTCCGCGACGGCCTGCCGCAGCCAAACCCTTCGCGGAGCCTTCGGTGGGGCCGGCACCCGGCGGGTTCGAACGCCGGGCGCCGCCGCGACCGTGCCCGGCGACAAGATCCCCAGCTCGACCAACGCGTTGGCGACCGCGGGCTCCGCCTCGATGACCGGGTGCCGAAGCTCCCGGTGCCCCGCCCCACCCGGAAGCACCGCCGTGTACGCCCGGGACGCGACGACATCCTGCAGCGCGACCGGGCTGCGCGGCATCGCCGACTGCGGGTCGTAGGCGACCAGCAGCGGCACCGTCTCCAGGCCGTGCGTGGCCTCGCCGCGGATGCGGGCCCAAAGCAAATGGGCGAGCAGAGCCAAGCGAGCGCGCTCCCGAGATCGACCGTGGGCACTCAGGTCGGTGGTCAGCTCCCGCACGCGGGGCGCCGTGAGATGCACGTGGCTCTGGCTCGCGAGCGGCCCCGGTCGCAGCTGGCCTTCAGCGACCATCGGCATCCGCCAAAGTCCCCACTCCCCCACAAGTTTCTTCAGCAAGCTCGCCCCAACGCCGGTGAGTTCCCACGGCTCCCACGCCGGCTCCGAGGACTCCAGCGTATGCCAGCGCCCGCTTCCTTGGCCCACCACGATGCCGCCCACATCTCGCAGTCGCTTGAGCGCATCGAGCCCCGAGTACGACGTGCCCTCTGGCCCGTGGGCCACGGTCGTGCGCAACAACGGTTCCTCCCGCCACGCCAGCATCACACCCGCCCCGTGCGGGATGTAGCGCAGCTCGATGTCCAACGGACCCAGCTGCTCCCAGCGATGGTTGATCCACGGCGCGCGGGCCCGGGAGACCTCATCGGGCAAGCCGCGCAGCGCTGCCTCGGTCAGCGTCGCGGCGCTCACTCGCGCCAGGTCGCAGGCCGCCGCCGCAACCTCCCCGGCCTGCTCGATGCTCACCGCGCTGTCCGAGAGCTCCGCGACCACCGTGACCCCCGGCAGCTCGAGCGCGTCCCCCTTGAGCACCAGCCGGCCGAAGCCATGGACCTGGACCACCCCTCGCGTCGCGATCGCGTGGCGGTGGATGTAGCCCCGCACCGACGCCGACGCGGCCTCGCCCAAGGGCACCGGCCCCACGCTCCCCGCCTCGAGCGCGACCACATCCACCCGGTCTTGGAGCTTGCCCCGGGCCAGCGGCGACGCGGGGATGAACCGGGCCGCGGTGTGCTCGCGAAGCCAGGCCAGCTGGGGCGGAGAAAGCGGCTCCACCGCCCACAACTCTCCTCGCTCCGCGGCCACGCGATGCGGCCACGCAAAGAC
>CAYGTG010000046.1:0-701 GCA_964352485.1 uncultured Nannocystaceae bacterium
ACAGTGGCTCGTGTCGTTCGGCCAGTGGACCCCCCATGCCAGCGCAGGCCGAGGCCCAAAGGCCCAGCAGTGCCGGAATCATGGCTTTTTTCGGGGAGACCACGGTCGGTGAGCGTAACAACGGCATCCGCGCGTTGCCCTCTCAACGGAGGAATACGGCCTACCTTTCACTCGGTTACGCCTGAACTTGCTCTCCTTGACGCCAGAAGGCGGCCGGGCCAGCCTCCAGCGGAGATCGACATGCGTGCAGCTGCCTTCGTCCTCCTGCTCGGCGTTGCCAACGCCGGGTGTCTGAAAGTCTCCGACGAGTTCGCCGAGGAACCTGGCGCGGCGCCCGTGGCCCCCACGACCGCGGCCGAGTTGCTGGCACGACACGTCGAGGCGCTGGGCGGCGAGGAAGCGCTTCGTGCCCTGAAGTCGCGGACCCTCGAAGCGCGCATGGTGCTCTACCCCGGTGAGGGTTGCGAGCAGCCCGACGACCCGTTCTGCGCGAACACGGAGGAGGAGACCGGGTCGTACTTCTACCAGAGCACCGCCGACGGCCGGCTGTACCGTCGCAACGTAATCGGCGACGCGCTCGAAGAGCGTGGCTTCGACGGCAAGACCGGCTGGGCATTCCTCGCTCCGGAGACGCTTCGCATCGACAACGACGACCAGATGAAGCTCAACCGCGAAGAGGCGGTGCTTCACTGGTATCTCGA
>CAYGTG010000046.1:711-16961 GCA_964352485.1 uncultured Nannocystaceae bacterium
GGAGGACTCGGACGGCAACCCGCGACAGCTCGACGGCATGGCCTGGCGCGTCAAGGGCACGAACATCGAGAAGCAGCTGTGGTTCGATCGGGTCACCGGCCTGCGTCGCGAGGAGACCAGCGGCGACGAGGCGTCTGGCTCGACTCAGGTGGTCGTCTACGAGGACTATCGGGAGGTCGACGGCGTTCAGGTCCCGCACATGATCCGCGTGGTCAACCACTTCAGCGGTCGCACGCAGCGCATCGACTTCGCCGTGCAACGGGTCACCCACGATCCCATCGACCCCACCAAGTTCGCCTTGCCCAACATGCCGCCTCCGCAGGCCGAGCCAGACGCCGTAATCGCGCAGCTTTTCGGCGCCCGGACCAACGCCGAGGCCAACCCCAAGGACCTCTCGGCGTGGATGGACTACGCACGCATCGCCTACGTCGCCGCGCACTTCGATGATGTCGACCGCGCGCTTGGCAAAGCCCTGGCGCTCGACTCGAAGGAGCCCGAAGCACTGCTGCTCAGCGCACGCCGAGCGGTGTTGTCGGGCGACTACGCCCGCGCCGAAAAATTCCTGGGGCAGGCGAAGAAGGCCAATGTGCGCGGCGAAGTCCTCGCGCGCGAGTACGGCTGGGTACACCTGCGCCAGCGCAAGTACGACAAGTTCGCGACCGACCTCGCAGCCGGCGGCAACACCGAGCTCGCCGGGCGCTACAAGGCCTTCTCAGGCACGCCCCTGGAGCCCAAGATCGAGGGCAACGCCTGCACGCTCGACATTCCGCTGGCCACGCAAACGCCACTGGCGACGGTTGAGATCCAAATCGGCGACAAGACCGTCGGGGCGATCTTCGATACCGGCGCTGCCGACCTCATCGTCACCCGCTCGCTCGCCGATGAACTTGGCATGGAGGTCGCGGCCAGCTCCCAGATCGCGCAGGGAATGCCCCCCGTCGGACACGGCCAGTTCCCGTCGATCAAGGTCGGCGGTCTCACGCTAGAAAACGTGCCCGCCAACGTCTTCGACGACGAGGCGATCGCCGACATGGCGGGTGACGAGTCGGAGCGGGTCAGCGCCGTACTGGGCGTCGGCATGCTCACCGACTTCGCCGTCGCGCTCGACGTCCCCAAGGGTACGCTCGAGCTCGCCTCGTCTGCGCGCAAGTGCAAGGCGGAGCGCGCGGCGTTGCTGTCGGGACCGTCCGTGCCGTTTTGGATGCACGAGACGCACTACATCTACGTTCTGGGCGCGATGAACGACGCCGAGGGCGTGTACCTCGTCAACACCGGCATGCGGGGTGCGGACATGACCGCCAACGGTCAGGCCTACAAACACGCAGCCGTCGCGACGCCTCCCCTCCAGGCCGGCGAAGCACCGATGGCCCTCGTCAAGTCATTCTCGCTGGGTGAGGCGATGTCGGCCCAAGACCTCGAGTCCGCCTGGGGCTACTTTCAGCAGACCCAGTCGTCCGATGGATTCCGTCTCGACGGCATGATCGGTCTGGGCGTCCTGGGTCGGTCTCGCTTCGTCCTCGACTTCGAGAAGCACACCATCCACTTCCCGGGGACCACGCCTTGACGCCGACCGCCTACGTTGCACCGTGGGCGTTCGCAGGCGGGGTCCTGCGTCGCGACGTCCGCATCGACGTGGGCGCAGACGGGCGCGTGACGGGCCTGGGCGAGGCGAGCGAGCCGGGCGAGGCAACGCTTCGGCGAAGCTTCGGCCACGCGCTGGTGCTCCCGGGGTTCGTCAACGCCCACTCGCACGCTTTTCAACGCGGCATTCGAGGCCAAACCCACCGCCGTATGCCCGGCGAGAACAGCTTTTGGTCGTGGAGAACCGCGATGTACGAAGCAGCGGGGGCCCTCGATCCCGACGGCGTCTACGCGATCACCAAGTCGGCGTTCACGGAGATGCTGCGGACGGGCATCACTCACGTGGGCGAGTTTCACTACGTGCACCACCAGCCGGACGGCACCCCCTACGACGATCCGAACGAGCTCTCCTGGGCGGTGGTTCGGGCGGCGCGTGACGTAGGGATTCGGTTGACGTTGCTCGAGGTGTTCTACGCGCGGGCCGGGACTGGGCTCGCCCCCCTCCCCGAGCAGCGACGCTTCTGCGACGGTAGCGTCGACAAGTATCTGCAGCGGGTCGACGCGCTCCGCAGCGCTGGCGTGGATGTGGGGATCACACCCCACAGCATTCGTGCCGCAACGGTCCCCGCGATCCAAGAGCTGCTCGCCTACGCTCGGCGACACGAGCTGGTCGTGCACACTCACCTCAGCGAGCAGCCGCGGGAGAATGAGGAGTGCCTGGCCGAACACGGCACCACTCCCGCTGCCGCGTTCGAGTCCTGTGGTGCGTTCGAGCGCCCCCACGGCTTCACCGCAGTCCACGCCACGCATCTGCGAGACGACGACTTCGACCGCCTCAGCGCGCAGAACGTCTGCGCGTGTCCAACGACCGAGGCGGATCTTGGAGACGGCATTCTCGACGCCGCTCGGCTTCAGTCCGCAGGCGCAACGCTCTCGCTCGGCAGCGACAGCAACGCCGTCATCGACCTCATTCAGGAGGCGCGCCTGCTCGAGATGCACGACCGACTCGCGCAAGGCGCCCGCTGCCGGCTCAACGACCGAACCGGTGCGCTGGGTCCGGTGCTCGCAGCCGCCGCGACCCGCGGTGGTGCGCAAGCCCTGGGAGCCAGCGGCGGTGAACTTGCGGTCGGCGAGCCCTTCGACGCCGTCATTGTCGACCTCGAGCATCCCTTCTTCGCCCACGTCCCGCCAGAACACGCCCTGGACGCGCTGTTCTGTGCCGGGACCGCAACACCCCTGCGGCAGGTGATGGTCGGTGGCCGTGAGATGCTCTAGCAGCCTGGGCGTATGCGTCGCGGTACTGCTCGCGGGCTGTGCGGCCCAACGAGAAGCCCGAGTGCGACGCGGCTGGAACCCCGGCGCCTCGGATCCGTCGGACCCCACCGGGGTCGACGCCGAGCTCGCATCCGAAGATCGGGACGATGCTCCCGGAGCCGCTCCGCCCAAGCAGGGGTGGGCTCGGGTCGAGGAACTCCTCACCCGTACCACCGACGTCCTCACCACGGCGCCAAGCCCTGAGGTTCTCGCCGAACTCGCGACGAAGTGGTGCGAGGTGGAGCCGATTCCGCGGCAGACACGGCACGGCGAGGTCCGCGTCTGCTACCTCTACCCACCGGTGCGCGTGGAGGGGGTCGCGCTCACGCTGGAGCTCAGCGCCGAGGGCGTCATCGGGTTTGTCGCCCCAGAGCTCGACGGGGCAAAGAGCAAAGAGATCGCATCGGAGGCCCTCAACAGGCTTGAAGACCTCTGCCACGGGGGTTGGTCGAGCCGCGACGACCGGCTCGACCTCAAGACCTGCACCATCGACGGGGGTTCGACGCTGGCGGTCGGCAGGCTTCAGCCGCGTCCCGATGCGGACCAGTGGCAAGTCTCGGTCGCTGTCCTCGGTGCGATCTAGTCCGCCGCTGCAATCGCGCCGTGACCATGACCCGGCAAATTCTGCGGTACGCTCTGACCGATGTCATCGGACCTTCGACGCCGCACCTCGTTCGGAGCCCTTGGCGGACTTGCTTTCTTAGCTTCCGCTTGCTTCAACCCTGAGCCTCCGGCGTCGGTCGACACCGATACCGACACGGCCAACGGCTCCACGACCGACCCCACGTCCCCGCTGACAACCGGCGAGACCGAGGGGTCCACCACAGACACCCCCACGACGAATGAGACGTCCGTGGATACGACCGTGGACCCGGGCGAATGCTCGGCCATGGATGCCATCGACACCTCCTGCCCCGACGCGACGCCCTATTGCTCCGACGGGACGTGTGTCGACTGCACAGGGCTCGAGTGTGCGGGCGTCGACTCCGACACCCCCGTTTGCAACGACGACGGGCTCTGCGTCGCCTGCAACGACAGCGATCTGTCGGTGTGCGATGCAACGCAGTCCGCCTGCATCGACAACGAGTGTGTCGCGTGCACCGACAACGACCAGTGCCCCAGCGGCGTCTGCCAGTCCGACGGTGAGTGCTTGCTCGAAGCGGTGACCGTCCGGGGCATCGTCTACGACTACTCGACCATCGCCCGGGAGCCAGTGGCGGATGCCACGGTTCAGATCACCAACGTCCTCGACGCCCCCACCGCCGAGCCGACCATGGCCGACGGCGTCTACGAGTTCGAGGGTCTCGTCCCGGGTACGCTGCTCGATCTCCAGCCGCTGTATGACCAGAATGCGTCGTTCGTCATCCCCGCGGCCCTGACATCGCGAATCAGCACCCAGGTTCCAAACGATCAACCACACACCGTCGATGTTCCGGTCGTCCCCTACGAATGGATGGCTCAGGTCGCGTTCGAGTGTGGTTTGTTCCCAACCCTCGAAGAAGCGACCGGAGACGGCTCGGTCAACGCGTACTTCATTCAGCGCTCGACGCTGTTCGGACAGCTCGTCGACAGCGACGGCAACGGCATCGAAACGGTGACCAAGGCGGCACTGCGGGCTCGCCTGGGCGAGTGGTCCAACTTCCAAGACAACCTGCTGGACCTGGATACCGAACCCACGGAGGTCTGCTTCCTCGACGCCGACGTCGACACCGGCACCTACGTCGGCACGGACGACGACTTCTCCAACGACACCGGACGGTTCGTCATGTTCCGCCTGCGGAGCAACGGCGGCTTCGGGCAGGGACAGCTCAGCGTCTCTGCGTCGGGCTTCAACGAGCAGTACACGACGTTCTCCTCCAGCGGAAACATCGGAGTCGTGGACATGGTCCGCAACGACGAGCCCATCACCCGAGACTTCGCGATCGACGTCTACCCGGTGTTTCAGACCTACGGCTGCGTCGAGTGCCACACCGCCGGTGGTCCCCCAGAAGCCGTCCGGGCGGGATTCGAAGCCGACTGGAGTCTGTCCCCGCGCGAGGTCTGGGAGCTGCTCGTGGGTCCCGGAACCGAGTGCCCCGATGCCGGCAACCCGGTCCGCATCTGTACCGACAACCCCGAAGCCTCCCTGTTCGTCCAGCGGCCGCTGACCGACCTCCCCGGCATGCCCGATGTGCATCCTGTCGACATCTTCACGTCGATCGAGTCCCCGATGGTCCAGATCATGCTCGAGTGGATCGAGCAGGGCGCGCAGCCCCCTGCGGCGATCAGCTTCGTAGAGGACATCTACCCGCTGTTCGAAAAGCACGGCTGCATCGCATGCCACGCCGGCGGCGGACCTCCCGAGGCCGTCACCGCCGGCTTCAACGCCGACTGGTCACTCGACCCCGAATCGGTCTACGACCTGCTCGTCGGCCCGGGGATCACGTGCCCCAACCCCGATGACCCGCTGCGCATTTGCACCGACGACGTTCTCAACTCCAAGCTCGTCAGCTTCCCGCTCACCGATCCTCCCGGAGAGCCGGATACACACCCGGTCAACGCCTTCGCCACGACCGACCACCCCGACATGCAGCTGATCATCCAGTGGATCGCCCAGGGGGCCAACTTCGAGAACGACTGCAGCCATGACGCGTGCACCCAGGGCGAGGCCCTCGTCCCTGGGTGCACGCCGTGCGTCACCGCGGTTTGCGACGACTACCCCTTCTGCTGCTCGAGCAACTGGGATGCTGCGTGTGTCAACGCGGCCAACAACACCCCAGAGTGCGGCTGCTAACACGAGAGCGCACCTTGTCGTAGAGTCTGGGGGCCTGCGCCATGCGTGGGCCCCCTTCGTCATGTTCGCATCCCGAGAAGCTCAGCTCTTCCTCGAGGGCCTCGACGACCCCGAGGCCACGCAGTCGACCGTCCTGCTCGACAAGACGCTCAAGCCCAATCTCGACTGTGAGTTTGGCCGAGCGCACGGCTTCGACAAGATCCGCTCGGTCGCCGAGTACCAGCGCGCCGTCCCGATCCAGAAGTACGACGGGTTTGCCGACGCCATCCGCCGCATCGTCCAGGACGGCGCCCAAGGCATCCTCACCAAGGACCGCGTCAAACGGTTCTTCATGACGTCGGGCTCCACCTCTGAGCCAAAATACATCCCCGTCACGTCACGGTTCATTCAGACGAAATCCCGCGCGTTCGGCATCTACTGGTCCTGCGTCTTCGGAGACCACCCCGCCGCCAAAGAGGGCCGGATGATCACGAACTTCTCCGACTCCGGAGTCCCGGGGAAGACACCCGGAGGTATCGAATGCGGCTCGGAGAGCTCTTTTTGGGCAGGCGTCACCCGAGCCACCCAGCTGAGTAAGGCGCCGATCATTCCCAAGCCGGTCGCGCAAATCAAGGACTCCAACGCGCGCTACTACACGCTGGCCCGCATCCTGCTGGAAGAGAATTTCAGCGTCATCATGACGCTCAACCCCAGCACGATCCTGCTCCTGTTCAAGAAGATCCAGGAGTTCGCTGAACCTCTCATCAAGGACATCGAATACGGCACGCTGTCGGGCGATGTCGAGGTGAGCCAAGTCGTACGCGAGTTCGTAGCCCAGACCTACCCGGGCAACCCCACGCGTGCCTCAGCCCTGCGCGCCTTGGTGGCCGAGTCCGGTCACGATGGCTTGATGGCCCATCGCCTGTGGCCCGGGCTGTCGCTGGCGATCTGCTGGCGCTCGCCGATGCTCAAACCGTATATCGACCTGCTCGAGCCTCACTTTGGCGATCGGGTTGCGGGCCGCGACTACATGATGATGGCCTCCGAGGGCATCATGGGCGTGCCCCTGCGCGACGGGGGCAGCGGTGGGGTTTGCGGCGTCGGCCTGCACTTCTACGAGTTCGTCCCCGAAGACGAGATCGACAAGCCCGATCCGACCGTGCTCCTGCCGCACCAGGTCGAGGTTGGCAAGACCTACGTCTTGATTCTGACGAACGGCTCGGGGCTGTATCGCTACAATATCGGCGACGTCATCCGGGTCACCGGGTTCGAGCGCAAGGCGCCCACCATCGAGTTCCTCCATCGCGCGGGTCGTACGTGCTCGCTCACCGGAGAGAAGCTGACCGAAACCCAGGTCACTGCCGCCATCGAGGACACCGCCCGCCAGCTCGGGCTGGAGATCGAGGGGTTCACCGTCGCCCCCGCCCCGGAGGGATTCCCGCGCTACGTCGCATATCTCGAGCTTCGCTGCACAGCGTCCCCCGATGCACTGGCCGCCTTCCCCGTTGCATTTGACGGAGCTCTGGACCGGCACAACATCGAGTACGGGTCCAAACGGGGTTCACAGCGGCTGGCGGCGCCCGAGCTGTGGGTCGTCGAGGCGGGCACGTACACCAAGCTGCGGCAACAGCGGACCGCTGCCGGAGCCAGCGACTCGCAGATCAAGCCGATGCATCTCACCCGCGACGCCGCCTTCGCCGAACGCGTGAACGTCACCTCCCGCCATCAGGCAGGGTGACAAACCCGCGCCAGACTGGCAGTTTCTTCCCGCCGCAACCCCGCGGCGCCAAGGCATGAACATGAGCACCCCCCACGCAGGTCTCCTCGTCCCACTGGACATGTTCCGGATCACCCAGCTCGCGTCGATCTTCGGCGAGCTGTTGGTAGGCAAGGCTCGAAACGTCCTCGACGCCCAGTTGGTCGTCACGCGACACCCCGAGGCGCCTTTGTTCCTCATGAACATCACGGGTTCGGTCGTCGACGAAAATCCCGCGGCGTTCTGGCGCGAGAACGCCGACCTCGTGCAGATGGCCAGTCGCGCCTTCCCGCGCCAAGTCATCATGTTCTACAGCGAACCCGGTTCAACACCCGACGATCGTCGCGAGGGTTTCATCGTCGCGGCACAAGGACAGGTCGTCGCAGGCGACGATGCCGATGCAGACAAGTTCCCCGCGGGGACGCCCGACAGCGACTGGCCGCTGGGCAAGCTGTGCGAGCAACTCCGCATCCCGCTGGAGGACCTCAAAGGCGGGTTCGCCGGCGGGCCTCAGGTGGCCGTCAAGCTGCTCGAGCCTGCGGGCGACGACCAGGAGCTGCTGCAGGTGTTGTTCGCGAAAGAGATGGCGGCACAGGCCGCTGCTGCCGAGGGGGGTGCGCCCGCCGCCGACGGCGAAGCCCCGGCACCCGCTCAAGCTCAGCCTGGGCAACAGCAGGCCCAGTCGCCCGGCACCACTCCTGCCCCCGCTGCGCCAGCCAAGCCCTCGGCCGCCGAGCTGGCCGCCGAGGATGCGAAGCGACGCGCGCGTGAGCAAGCCGAAGAGGCCGCCGCCGCTGCAGCCCGCGCCGAGGAGATCCAAACCGGACTTCGCTTGGCCGAAGATGATCTCGGCATCACGCTCGCCCCGGACGCCGAGCTCTCCGAACCCGACCAGCTGCGGCCGTTCATCGTGCCGTCCCTCAAAGGCGATGCGCCCGCAGGCGTTCCCAAGGATCTCACCCAGAAGCTACAGGGCAAGCGCATCGACGTGGCGGTCAAGGTCGACTTCCTCAGCGAGGTCTTCATCGAGAGCACGCCGCTGTCCAAGCCTCAGTTCTTGGAGATCTCCGCGGAGCGGGAGATGGGCGGCAAATCGGTGCGTGTTGCCGAAGTGCTCGGCCCTCGCTTGGGATACGGAACGCTCATCAGCACCGGCTCGGCGCCGCACGTGTTTGTGTCAAGAAAGCCCGATCTCCCGCTGCCCGAGTCACTCATCCTCGAGCTGCTCGGTTGAGTCCCCGAAGCCAAAAATGGGCGTGACCCGCAGATGCCGGTCACGCCTTTCTTTTTGGGTAGGCCTTGCAGGAGGCGCCGAGCTACATCGCGAAGCGGGTCTTGAGATCGGCGATGATCTCTTCCTCGCGTGCGCCGGTCGTCGGCTCTGCCAGACGGTCTCGGACGAGCGCCTCGAGGACCATCGACCGCTCGGGGTGCGGAGGCAGGTGCTCAGCCAAGTTCAGCTTGCGGCTGGCGAGCATCTTGAGGAACGGCTCGATCTTGCGGATCTCTTGGGCGACGCGCATCGTGACTTGCTTGCCTTCGCCACGCCGGGAGGGATAGCGCGGGGCGCATTTCTCAACGGCTTGGACCAGGTCGCGGGCGACATCAACGTCGACCTTGTCTTCGACACCGAAGCTTGCGACCACGATGGGGCGGCTCTGGGCTTTCTTTGTGCCGTCGCCGGACCACCAAACGTTGTGGGCAATGGAGAGGTAGGTTCGGCGAGTCTCGCCGCAGCGCACCTTGTTTCTTCGCAGATACATGGCTAGTTCCTTTTCGTGAGAGGCTAGAGGCTAAGTGGAGAGTGGGTGACTCGTGCCTACCCGGCCTGCTTGGGGTCTGACGATGACCCGGTGCAAACCTTCATTGCCCGCCAGCTCTTTTTCGACGGACCAAGGCGACCGAAGTCGCAAGTCCTTTGGGCATGTGCGGAGTCCATCCACGAAATCAGGCTAGCCGCCGACTCTGGGCCGGACCAGGAACAAACCCCACACATCTCTCTAACAGTCTGGAATCACCACGTTTTCAGCGCGAACGATTCTGCGCTCCTGGTTGGTTCCGGCCGAAAACGCCCATGTTGCCTCACATTTTCTGATTCTCTGACGGCCTTTGTAAACGGGGATTTTCGGCATCCCTCGAAGGGAAGGACGCAGATGGGTCCAGGTTTTTGCGAGGAAAGGTGCCCCGCCCCTGCAACCACGAACAGAGCGCTGCGTCGCGCAGATTCTCCGCCGAACCACGCAGCATCGCGCTTCAGGTCCATGCGTCGAGCAGCGTTCGAAGGTCCGTGCTCGAGCCTCGGAGGTGACGCCCAACACCACGGCATCCGTCATCGCGAACACCCCGAGCCCTGCCTGGCCGAACGCCTTGAGCAGCCCACTGTCTTCCATCTGCGCCGCAAGATGGGGACGAAGCTTGTGGATCCCCAGCCGGACAACACCGCCGGCGCGTCGCACAGCACGAGGTCCAGAGATCGGGCGCGCAATCTTCGAACGAGCGCGCCCCGCTCTCCCGACGGCAAGCGGGGCTTCTCCTTGGCCCAGGGGCAGTAGCGCTGCAGGCCACGACGCGAATCCGCGAGAACGAGCTATGCTTCGATGAGGATGGATAGCGCCCCTCGTTCTCGCAAAGACTCCATCCTGACCGGACTCACAGTGGTAGCGTTGCTGTTGAGCGCGCTGCCGCTGGCGCTCTACCCCGTCGTCCTGGTCGCCAACATCATGAGCCTTTCGGCAGCCGAGGCCCATCCGAGTCCTGAGGCCGGCGCCTTGCGGCTCATCCCCCAGGCTTTTTTATGGATGTCGACGGCCTACCCCGTGGCTTGGCTCACGGGCGTCGTGACCAGCGTTGTGATGCTGCTCAAACGCCAGGTCCGGTCTTCGATGGCTGCGGCCGCCGTCCCGTTGGCATATCTCGTGGTGCTCGCGATTTTGTACGGGCTCTGGATGAAGCTGTAGGAGGAGTCATGACGCAGCGTATCCCTGCCCGCAAAGCCTTGGTCGGTGCCGCCGAAGTTCGTCGGGTGTTGCCCCATCACGCCGCCCGCAAGGTCGGTCCTTGGGTGTTCCTCGATCACTTTGGTCCACACACCCGCACCGTCGCGCGTTCTGGTGATGTCCTCCCTCATCCTCACTGCGGCATCTCCACGGTGAGCTACCTCTTCGACGGCCAAGTCGAGCACCGCGACTCGACGGGTGGACATGCGCTCGTACGCCCGGGGGAAGTCCACTGGATGCGTGCGGGGCACGGCGTCGTGCACAGCGAGCGAGCGCCAGAGGCGATGCTCGGGCAGCGCTCCGTCAGCCACGGGCTGCAGCTGTGGTGTGCTCACCCGGACGGCGAGGAGGACCAGGAGCCCGCCTTTGGGAGCTGGAGTGACCTGCCCCTGCTGGACATCGAAGGGCAAGCCGTGCAGCTGTTGGCCGGGAATGGTTGGGGCTCCGAGTCTCCAGTGTCGACCACCTCAAATCTCGTCTATGCGATGGCGGAGTTGAAGGCGGGGGAGAGCCTCGCGCTCCCGGACCACGCGGAACGCTGCGTCTATCCGGTCGCCGGCCGGCTCGCCGTGGCCGGCAAGGCCTCCGCGGAGTTCGAAATGCTCATCCTCGAACCGGGGCCGAGACGGGTCGAAGCGATCACGGACGCGACGGTGGCCATCCTCGGCGGAGACCCGATCGGCAAGCGCTTCATGTGGTGGAACCTCGTCCACTCGGACCGCGATCGGCTTGCTGAGCAAGCACGGCGCTGGCGTGACCGCGGGTTTCCCAGCATCCCGGGCGATGATGAGGCCTTCATCCCTGCGCCGAGTGGCCCAGACATCGCCCGGTTGAAGTGAGCCGCACCGCGGCGATCAGAACTCGCAGTTGCGAGGCGTGCGCGGGAACGGAATCACGTCGCGGATGTTTTGCATCCCGGTCGCGTACATGACCATGCGCTCGAAGCCCAAGCCGAACCCAGCGTGCGGCGCGGTGCCATAGCGGCGCGTGTCGAGGTACCAGCCATAGTCCTCGGGCTCGAGACCCATTTCGCGGATCGCCTCTTCGAGCACGTCGAGCCGCTCCTCGCGGGCAGACCCGCCGATGAGCTCCCCGACCCCGGGCACCAGCAGATCCACCGCGCCCACCGTCTTTCCATCATCGTTGCGGCGCATGTAGAACGCCTTGATGCTCTTGGGGTAGTCGGTGACGAAGGTTGGACGACCGACCAGGGTCTCGGTCAAGTAGCGCTCGTGCTCGGCCTGCAGGTTGACGCCGAACTCCACCGGGTACTCGAACTTCTGCCCGGAGTCGCTCAGCCGCTTGACCGCCTCGGCGTAGGTCATGCGCTCGAAGCCGGAGTCGACCACGTGCTGCAGCCGCTCGAGCAGGCCCTTGTCGATGCGCTCGTTGAAGAACTCCAGGTCGCAAGTGCGCTCGTCGAGCACGGTTCGCAGCAGGTGCTTGACGAAGTCTTCGGCCAGGTCGCAGTTCTCCGAGAGATCGCAGAACGCCATCTCGGGCTCGATCATCCAAAACTCCGACGCATGCCGGCTGGTGTTGGAGTTCTCAGCGCGGAACGTGGGGCCAAACGTGTAGACGTCGCTCATGCCCATGGCGAAGGCCTCGGCGTTGAGCTGCCCGGAGACGGTCAGGTAGGCGGGCTTTCCGAAGAAGTCCTTGTCCCAGTCGATGTCCCCCTTGTCCGTGCGCGGGGGGTTGTTCATGTCGAGCGTTGTGACGCGGAACATCTCGCCGGCGCCTTCGGTGTCCGAGGCGGTGACGATGGGCGTGTGCAGGTAGACGAAGCCGCGATCGGCGAAGAAGGCGTGCGTCGCCTGAGCCAGCGTGCTCCGAACCCGGAACGTGGCGCCGAAGGTGTTCGAGCGGTTGCGCAGGTGGGCGATGCTGCGAAGGAACTCGAAGCTCGCGCCCTTCTTCTGAAGCGGATACTCCTCGGCCGCACGACCGACAGTCTTGACCGTGGTGGCCTGAACCTCCACCGACTGGCCCTTTCCCTGAGACTCGACCAGCTCGCCCACCACCTCGATCGCCGAGCCGGTGGTGAGCTTGCGGACGTCTTCGATGCCGTCCATGTCACCGGGCACCACAATCTGGATGCCGTCCATGTTGGACCCGTCGTTCAGATTGATGAACGACACATTCTTGCCGTTGCGAACGGTACGGACCCACCCCTTGAGGAGCAGATCAGACTGTGGGGCAGGCAGGGTCAACGCATGCGCGATGCGGGTCCTCTTCATGGCGGCCGGAATGTAGCATGCAGCCGTGACCTCCAAGCCCCCCACGCTGCGCATTCAAGAGCGCTTCGTGTCCGTCCAGGGCGAGGGGATTCTCGCGGGCGTCCCCAGCAGCTTTCTGCGCCTGACCGGATGCAATCTGCGCTGCGTCTGGTGCGACTCTCCGGAGAGTTCCTGGCGGCCGACGGGCGAGCGGCAGTCCCTCGAAGAGATCGTGCGGTGGTGTCGTGAGGGACCCCGGCACGTCGTGCTCACCGGCGGCGAGCCGATGCTCTCGCCCTATCTCGGTGCGCTGACGAAGGCCCTGTCGAGCAACGGCCACCACATCACGATCGAAACCGCCGGAACCCTCGACTCGCCGGATCTTCACTGCGACCTCATGTCGCTCAGTCCGAAGCTCGCCCACAGCACTCCCGCCGCGCCGACCTCCCTGGCCCAGCGTCACGAGCGAACCCGGTGGCAACCGAGCGTGGTCCTCGCGCTGATGCGATTCCCCTGGCAACTCAAGTTCGTGGTTCGCGCCGAGGCCGATGACCCCCTCGCGCATGATGTCGCCGAGCTCGACACCATGCTCGAAGCGCTCGGGGATCCCGACCCCGAGCGGGTGCTGTTGATGCCCGAGTGCATCGACCCCGCCGAGCTGACACAGCGCTACCAACGGATCAGCGCCCTGTGTTGTTCACGAGGATTTCGCCTTGGACCGCGGCTGCACATCACCGCGTTCGGACATACGCCAGGAACGTAGCGCTCGCGCGCGCTACGAATCTCGGAGCCCCAGCGGGTCGGGCTCGCCCTCGAGCGAGACGCCCTCGAGACCGCCGCCCTCATCATCGTGATCTGCAGCGGCGGCATCATCGAAGCCAGGGAACGGCGCGCCTGAGAGGGTGACGTACCCGGCCCCATCCCCACCACCCTGATGCCCGGCCCCTTCCATGGCGGCAGCCGAGGGAAAACGCCCGGTGTTGTCCACCGGTGACGCCGCGACCACGGAGTGCGGCGCGGTGGGAGAGCGCTCGCTCGAGCCTGGAACGCCCGAGGTCGCGGCGGGCTCGGCGGCTTCGGCCGGCTTTGCCGCTGGAGGTTCCGCGGCAGGACTGGGGACTGCGGCGTGTCGAGGCTGGCACAGCCGCCAGAATCGGATGGTGCGGTCGCTCGCGCCGGTGAGACGCACGAGCTCGGAGTCACCCAACCGCGGAAGCAGGTCTGCGTACGCAGCGAGGCCGTCGTTGATCGTATCGACCTGTTCGCGCAGGGAGGCGACGACGTCCGACTCGACTCCGCCCAAGCGCGCCAACTCTGCGTCCTCCAACCGACAGAACAAGTCCAAGTATGGGACGAGGTTGTTCATCGGATTGGGTGGCGGCTCTTTCTCCCGGTCGTTCCGACTCACGCGCACTTGCTTGAGTGGAATTCGACCGATCGAAATTCGATCTTTGACGTTGCTCGACTCGCTCGACATACCGCCCGGCGGGACTCCCTGACGCTGACGGTACCCCCCTTCAGCGGAGTTCGCAGCCTCTATGAGCGCGAGAAGGTGGGGCGATGTGCGTCTAGGAATGAGCTAGGCTTGGGCTCGATGCGTCTGGCCGTGCTCGCAATTCCGCTCGCCACGTTGGTGGGCCTAGGGTGTACCCCCGATCGATGTCGAGCCGGGAACGACGAGCTGTCCATGGTGCTGCGCGCGGTCGACCTTCGCACCGATGATGGTGAGGAGGTTCGTGTCGCGGCCGATTTCGCGACCGGAGATCGGGCGACGATCCCCACCTCCTGGTCCAAGTGCGACGGCGACCGCGTCCTGATCAACGGCCAAGACGCCCGAGAGACGAAGCAAGCGGACCGAACCGAGTACACCCTGACCCTCGATGGCAACAGCAGCGAGACGATCACGATCGAGCTAGACCGTGCGAGCGAAGACGACGTGGTGACCGCGTCGGTGGTGCGCCCGCCTCGGTTCGAGATGCTTGCGCCCGAGCCGGGGCTCGAGGTCTCCCGCTCGGAACCGATCGAGCTCGTCTGGGAGCCGCCTGCAGAAGGCGCCGAAATGCAGGTCGAACTGCAGGAAGAGCTCGGGGGAGGCCGCTGCATCGTGTCCGACGACGTCGAGCACGACTACAAGGGTCAGGGTGGGGTTCGAGTCGAGGACACGGGCATGTGGACGGTGCCGGCGGGCGTGTTGACCAACGACGGCGAACTCCGTTGCGATGCCCGATACGTGCTCCGTAGATTCTCTCGAGGGGTCTACCCCGAAGCTCTTGCCGAAGGCGGGTTCGTCGAGGCACAGGTGCTTCGGATCGTCCTGTTTGAGTCCGTGCCGTAGACGACCCGCACGGGAGCGCTGACCACCGCCGGAGCCCCAACGGACGAGTCACCTCACGCCACCGGAAAACCCGCGTCTCAGTGGCGTATTTGGTGGACCAACCGGGGTTTTCGGCGCGGGAGTGAGCGTGAAAGCGGACGACCGCCAGGTATCGAAGTTTAGGGAACGACCGAACCCGCCATTGCCGAATAATGCCCGAGATCGGCCCGCAGTTGCGTTTCTGCGGTTCCGGCGCCAGCATCGCCGCTGGACTTGCCGTCCCGATCTGGACTCCCATGACAACTTCGACGTTTAACGCAGCAGCGACCACGCGCTTGGCCGCCATCCTCTCCCTCTGCATCTCGGCCACCGCGTGCGGCGATGACGTCGTCGGCGGCTCCGGTGAAAGCAGCACCGGCGACGAGAGCGACTCGACCACCGATGCTCCGACCACCGACCCGACCGTCACGCCGACCACCGCCACGACAACCGGCGAGACGGACACCAACCCGACCACGGTCGCGGACACCGATCCGACCACGGACACCGACTCGACCACAACCGGCCCGGACACCGACACCGACGCCGACACCGATCCCGAGACCAGCGGTAGCTCGACCACGAGCGGCGGCGCGGTCTGTGGCGACGACGCCATCGAGGACAAAGAGACCTGCGACGGAACCGATCTGGCCGACGAGACCTGCGAGAGCCAAGGCTTCGTAGGCGGCGGCGAGCTCGCCTGCGCCGACGACTGCTCGGACTTCGACACCAGCGGCTGCATCGCTCAGCTGTGCCCCAACGACATCGTCGAGGGTGACGAGGTCTGCGACGGAACCGACCTGGCCGACATGACCTGCGCGGACCTTGGGTTCGACAGTGGAACGCTCGGGTGCGCCAAGGACTGCACCGCTTTCGACACCTCGCTGTGTGCGACCGCGCTCACCATGTGCAGCACGCCCGATGCCGCGATCGGTGACGGGCTGACGACGGACACCATCACGCTGCCCGCCGGCGTCTTCGTGGCCGACGTCAACATCTCGGTCGATGCGGCTCACACCGCTGTTGGCGACCTCGACATCACCGTCTCCCACAACGACACCACCACCTCCGCACGCCTTCAGTCGGGCATCTGCGGAGCGGACGCGGACATCAACGGTGAGTACGACGCTGCCGCTGCCGCCACGCCAACCGACGCGGCGGCGGCGGCGGCAACGACACCAGAAGCAACGCCCACGGCCACTGCCACGCCAACGCCAACGCCACGGCCTTCCAACCCCTTTGTGACGGCACTATTGACGGACTTGTATCAAATTACCAT
>CAYGTG010000047.1:0-16803 GCA_964352485.1 uncultured Nannocystaceae bacterium
TCTTCGCAAGCGCCACCAGAGCTTGCATCGTAGGCCCGGCGGGAAGCCCGAGGATGCCTTCGATCTCCGCTGGCTTCATCTCGCGGACGGTACCGCTGGGACCACCGGTTGAAAAGCCGAGGCACGTCTCCGGCGGCGGCGCCGTCACCGAGGTGGCGCTGGCCTGGCAGCTCAGAGCGTGAATCCGGCTCCACGCCTTCAGCCGGCAGGGCTTGCAGCAGGTTGCTCACATCGCCCGCCCATGTCTCTGGTGAGGAACGTCTTGGGTCCGGATGGCGGTCGGAGGTTGTCGGTGCGAATGAAGCCGTTGACCGGGCCCCACACAGTCGCGACCTCGACCCGGCTCCAGACCTCACCTCGGTCCACGAGCTGGACGCTGACATTTTCGTGGTCGGCCCGAGCGAAGGGAATCGGGTGCGTAGGCTCTGCGTGCAGCCCCGCACTCTCGGCGACTCCGGTTGGTTCCGTGGGTAGCTTCCCCCCTCCTCCCCAGCCTGACGTCCCGACCGGGGGCGACTCGAGTTCTGGAAGCTCGGTGACGAATCCGTGAACCTCGGCAGCCCCCGCGTCGCACGGACCCTGTAGAAGATCCAGCGGAGCGATCACTTCAACGACGCCTCCATCGCGGCCGAGCACTTGGACGGAGCGAGCCTGCAGGGCAGCGACCCGGACGGTCCCGTCCAAACTTGCGAGGTCGAACGAGACGTTCGCGTCCAACCACGTCTGGTCTCCGAGCTGCGCGCTGTCATCAGGATTGTATGTGTAGATGTGACCGAGTCGGTCGTGTCGCAGCAACCCGTCCGTCTCGGGCCGCGTCTTCAACCGAACTCGGGACCAGGTGTCATCGACGACGCCTACAACCTCGACCTCGAGTCCGGCGTACAGCCGTATGAACGCCTCGCCGTTCTCTCGGTACAGGAGGGTGGGCCCGAGTACCACGGCGCCACTGAGGTCGCTCAGCGCAACGTTCGCGTGGAACTCGAACCCTCCGGTGAAGGCCTGGAGCTTGGCAGTGTCTGCGTCGCGCTCGAGGATGCGCAGATCGTGTCCACAGGAGGTCCTTGTCTGAGTGCCGAACCGCATCGGCGTCCCTGCCAGGACCCGCACGCGGAGATGGGGCCTCTCGCCATCGGCAACGAACACAGGGGCAACAGGGAGGATGTCGGGTTCCTCCCAGAACGCGTGCGGCGTTGCCAAAAACGCGGGTGTCTCGGGCGTGCGAGCAGCATCCGCGGTGGTCGGCGCAGACGGCGGATGGGGTGCTCGGCATGCCATCCCGCTCGAGAGGCCCGCAGCGAGCATGAGGAGCGACGTTGAAGTGCGGTAAGGAATCAATCGCGGGTACAGACGGACACTTCAAGCCCCGGTTGCAGGTATTCTGCAACCGCTGAACACCATCGTCGCCGAACTGCGGCCTAGCAGCCTGTTGAGAACGTCGGCGCGGCGGATCGGGAAGGATTTTTCGCTCCTGGGTAGGAGCCGAAACGCAGCTGTACCGGGTGTACTGGAAGTTTTGGCGACACCGCCTGGAGCGAAAAAGACGAGCGAGACGTCGTGCTATAGGGCCGAGAACGACCCCGCGTTCAGCAGCGAAACCAGACCCTCTGCGGGCGCTACGAGCTTCAGGCCACGCCGAAGTCTTTCTTGAGCACGCCTGCGCTGAGCTCCCCCGATATCAGGCTCGGGGGCATGCCGGGGCCCGGCACGGTGAGTTGGCCGGCGAAGTAGAGGTTGTCGACCTTGCGAGAGCGAAGCGGGGGTTTGAACGGACCGGTCTGCGAGAGCGTGTTGGCCATCCCGTAGGCGTTGCCTTTGTAGGCCCCGTAATCGCGCTCGAAGTCCCGCATCGCGTAGTCGCGCCGATAGACGATGCGGTCCAGTAGCGGCGTACCACTGGCCTGCTCGATGCGGCGGAGCACCTTGTGGAAGATCTTCTCTCGCTCCTCGTCCGCGTCGCGCAGACCGGGCGCCAGCGGGACGAGCACGAACAGATTCTCGTGTCCCGCGGGTGCGACCGAGGGGTCGGTCTTGGAGGGCGCGCAGACGTAGAACAGAGGGTCGTCGGGCCACGCGGGCTCTTCGTAGACGTCGTGCATGTGTGCGTCGAGGTCGCGGTCGAAGAACAGCGTGTGATGGCGCAGGCCGTCAACCCGGCCACGAACGCCCAGGTAGAACAGCAGGCTGGACGGCGACATCGTCTTGCGTCCCCACTGCGCCTCGCGGAACTGACGGTGGTGACTCGCAAGCAGGTTTTGCTCGACGTGGTGGTAGTCTGCCGCGGCCACGACCGCATCGCATTCGATCATCTCGGTGCCGGTCTGAACGCCCACGACGCGGCCCTGCTTGGTCACCAGAGACTCAACGCGCGTGCCGAGCCGGATCTCCACGCCCTGCTCGAGCGCGACGTCGACCATCGCATCGATGATGCGGTGCATTCCGCCCATCGGGTACCAGGTGCCCAGCGCCATGTCGGCATACGACATGAGGCTGTACATCGCGGAGGTCTTCTTGGCCGAGGCACCCAAGAAAAGGACCGGCCATTCGACGAGCCGCGCCAGGCGGGGGTCCTCGAAGAACGACTTCGCGTAGGCGTGCATCGAGCGAAGCATTCGCATCTTCCCCAGCTCGAACACGAGGCGTGGGTCCACGAACTCCAGGAACGATAGACTCGGGCGCAGCAGATAGTCGCTGACCGCAGTCTCGTAGATGTAGCGCGTCTGCTCGATGAACCGATCGAAGGATTCTCCCGCACCACTTTGATGACCCTCGAAGAAGCCGCGCAGCGCATCGAGCCCGGCGGGAATGTCCCAAGGCTCATCGCCCGACCACACCACCCGGTAGCTAGGATCGAGCCGGCGCAGATCATAGAGATCGTCGACCTTCTTTCCAAACGCGGCGAAGTAGCGCTCGAAGATGTCCGGCATCCAGTACCAGCTCGGCCCCATGTCGAAGCGAAAGCCCTCTGCCTCGAAGCTGCGGGCCCGCCCGCCCGCCTGATCGTGCTGCTCCACGAGCAGGACCTCGAACCCCGCCTTGGCGAGATGGGACGCGGCCGCAAGCCCCGAGAAGCCCGCGCCGATGACGGTCACGCGTCGAGACGACATTGGATTGAACAAGTAGCAGACCCCCCGGCAATCCGCCGCCGAGATGGCCCGCAGCGGGCCTGCGGCTGGCCCGACAAGATGTCCGTCTCGATCCCAAGATGCCCCATCAGTTCGGCATGTCCGCGTCTGCGCGGGCGGGCGATCGTGCGCGATCTTTCACGCGTCGCTCGGGTCCACGCCCACCGGACCGGTATAGACTCCGGGCCGGAGACGAGCGGTGAAGTACGACGAGGACTATCGCAGCAGCAACGTGCAGGACCTTCGCGGCCGCGGAGGAGGCGGCGGAGGGCTCGGCGGAGGCGGGGCGAGCCTGATCTCGCTGCTCTTTCGCAAGTTCGGCATCGGCGGCGCCGTGGTTGGGCTGATGATCTTCGGTGGCATCAAGTACTGCGGCGGCGGATCATTGGGTGTACTGGGGGGCGATGGCGGAGGCGGTGCCGTCGAGTCCTCGCCCGAGGACGAGGCGTTGATCGGCCTGGTGTCCACGGTGCTTGACGATGCGCAGCGGGTTTGGACGCAGCAGTTTGCGGCCAAGGGCAAGACCTACGAGGAGGCGACCCTCAAGCTGTTCTCCGACACCGTGCCCTCAGCGTGCGGGCGAGCCACCAGCGCGACGGGGCCGTTCTACTGCCCAGCCGACCAAGACGTGTACATCGACCTGAGCTTCTACCGGCTGCTCAAGGACAAGCTCGGGGCCCCCGGCGACTTTGCCCAGGCCTACGTCATCGCGCACGAGGTCGGTCACCACGTGCAGAACCTGCAGGGCAACCTGGGCAAGGGGCGCGACGAGGGTGCCGAGGGCGGCTCGGTTCGGGTCGAGCTGCAGGCCGACTGCTACGCGGGGATCTGGGCCCACGACACCAAGAAGCGCGACATCCTCGAGGCCGGCGACATCGAAGAGGCGCTGCGGGCTGCCCAGGCGATCGGCGATGATGCGCTGCAGGCGGGGGCAGGCGGCACCGTGCGGCCCGAGACCTTCACCCACGGCTCGTCTCAGCAGCGCATGAAGTGGTTCAAGGTCGGCTTGGAAACCGGGTCGATGGACGCCTGCGACACGTTCGCGGCCTCCGAGCTCTGAGCGACCCGCAGCCCCAGCTCGCCCGCACTTCGTTCGCCGAGGAAGACGACTTCGCGGCCGCATGAGTGAACCACCGCTTCAAATCCATCGCACGCCTCGTCTCTGCAACTTCGCCGGCACGATGGAGTTTCTTTTCGTTTGAGATCGCCCTCGGTCCATCGCCCTGCACGGTGAGGCGACTGGGGAACATCCCTCGAAACGTCGGCTCGGTCGTCAAAGGGCCTGCGACGTGAACGCTTGGAGGGAGCGGCTCAAGACGAAGACCTGACGTTCGTCGTGGTCTTCGGTCCTGAGGCGGGACAGTAGAGGTGTCGATGATCAGAACCTCGCCGCCACCCCGACCGTTGGCCCACCCAAGGGGACGTTGCCGATGACACGGTGGTCATAGCCGGCGTAGATCTCGAAGCGGCGGACCATCACACCGGCGGTGAGTCGCGCCTCGAGCACCCGCGCCGCGCCCAGCTTGGACACCGCGCCCCGAGCCGTGACCACCAGCGGGCGCACCGGGTACGCCTCGACCTCCAAGGCGGCACCGAGGCCCGGCACCATCTCGGGCTCGGCCGGGAGCGAGCGCTGATCGTCGAACATGAGCGTTCCAACGAGGCCGAGTCGCACGGCGAAGAACTCATCGGGCGCGATCTGAGGGCCGAGCTCGAGCCTGGCGAAGTGCAGGCGATCGCGGACCGTGCCCTGCACCTCGATGTCGCCATCGAGCCGGGGCGTCGGACCCTCGAGCATGAGGTCATAGCCAAGCCGAGTATAGAAGTAGGGCACCATCGCGGTCAGGCTGAACCCCGTGCGCCACACGTCGTCGTAGAGGTACGCGCCTTCGGTCCCGACGCGCAGGGCGAACTCTCGAGCGTGGGCCGGTAGCTCGTCCCCGGGCTCGGTGTGCACCATGAAGCCCGCACGTCGCTGCGCGTACGGGTAGGCCAGGAAGCCGTGGCTGCGCGGCGGCAAGGAAGGCACGATCCGAATCGGCCTGGGCGCGACCTCGCGACGCCGCCTCGGCGCGTCGTCGTCGCCATCGTCAAGCGCCTCCGCGATTGCGCCGAGTGCCTCGAAGAACCCACCAATGTCACCTCCGCCCCCTCCTCCTCCACCTCCGCCTCCTGACGACGACTTCGTCTGCTTCCGCGCCGCGTCGAGCCGATCGCCCGCCCTGGCATCACCCGAGATCCCGACCACCATCACAATCACCATCACCACCACCCACCACCAAGCACGCATGCCCGTTCCTGGTGCACGAGTCGTTCCACCCGCGATCTCGCGGCGTTGGGCCGCCGCTTCATCTGGAGGCCGTGGTGTTTTCGCAACACTGCTGCGCCGACACCACGCAGATCACAAGAACTCCGACGTCGGTTTCGATCAGGCCGGGCGCAGGCGGGCCCGGTAGTCCACCGAGCTCAGGCCGTAGCACTCCGTGTCGCGCCGTCCCTGCGATGCAGGGTCGTACTCGCCGCGAAGAACGCCCTCGAGCAAGAGACCGGCCTTGTGTGCACATCGAGCGCTGGCACGGTTGTCGGCGTTACAGCGCCACGACAGACGCATGAAGCCCCAGTCGTCGAACCCCCACCGTAACAGCGCTTTCAGGACGGCACTGCCCAAGCCTTGGGCGGCTCGGTCGGCCCGGATCCACATCCCGACCTCGGCCTGCTTGGCCGGCTCGAAGTCTGCGCCATGCAGCATGAAGCCGGTTCCCCCAAGTACCACCGTCTCGTCGGACGTCCAGATCCCCAGGTCGAACTCCGCGCGGAGCAGGTACCGGGCTCGCGATCCTCGAACATAGGCCTCGGCATCCGCTGGCGCTCGGTACGACTTCGCCCAGGCCATGTCCTCAAGGTGCTCCCGTGAAGCATTGACCGCCTCCCACAACGCGGGGCCGTCGGACTCGGCCCACGCACGAACGACGAACGCCTCGGTCGAAAAACGCTCCGGGGGAATCGCGGACATGGTGACTCCAAGCGTTCCACGAGATCGCTGCGAGGACAATGCTCGAAGCCGAGAGACAGGGCTCGGTCTCAACGTTGCAGCAGTGCGTCGACGCGAGCGCGAAGCGCTTCAGGGGCGCCTTCGCCTAGCCCTCCGAGCGCTGACCGGAGCTGCTCGAGGGCGACGACCTCCTCGATATCCGGCGGAGACTGCTCGGCTTCGAGTTCATCGACCAGCCACTTCGAGTCCTCAACGAGACTCATGAGGAGGCCGTTCGCCGCCTCCGTCCTCCCGCGCGCGGCGTGGGCAGCGGACAATTCGAGCATCACTCTTCCCACTCGGTGAAGGCAATGGCCAAGCGTAGAGGTGATGACGCGACCGCGGAGCTCGAGGGCTCGGACGTGCCCGTCCGGGTCGCCAACCTCCGAGAAGAGTTGCGCCAGCTCCTGCGCGGCCTCCCCGAGCCGGATCGCCTCGAACCACTCCGGCTCTGGATAGGACGCATGAGGCGACCCACTGCGTACGCGGTCGCGCAGGTCCTCAATGCATGCGCTGAGGGAGACGCCGGTCTGAAGCAGGACCCGACCGTAGGCAACGTCCGGCGTTCTCGGAGAGGCAGAGGCGAGCTCCAGCAACGTTGTTGCGCCAAGGGCTTTTTCGCGCGTCGGATTTCCAGCCTTCACATAGGCACAGTTCCACGACTTCGGCGTTTCGGAAATACGCCAGCGCTGTCGTATTCTCGAAGCGCGCCGATCGTGACGCTTCCTGGCGATCTGCACATGTCTGCTGGAGTACGCCAGTCCAGTGTTCGACGCACTTCGACCCGTCCCCGGCCAACTCGCTCCCGAACCTTGCTGGAGCCATCCTCGTTCGGTCGCAACAGATACGCGAGCCCTGCCATGGCAAGCGGCAACACGATTCTACCGACGATGTAGGAAGACTCATCGAGGGCGCGCCACACGGTGAGGACCGCGAGCACGACAGTCAGCGCAGCCGCGACCGCGAAGCTGTGCTGACGGCCAACGCGAATGAGATGTCCCGAACTACGAAGCGACGCTCGCTCTCGGGCAATGCATGGGCCCAGCTTCTTCGCGAGTTGGGATAGCCACAGCGGTCCCTCTCGCCCCAGGGTGTCGACGACAAAGTCGCGCGCTGAATCACGCGCCGCCGTTTCACCTCCTCGGTAGGGGGAAGCCCGCTCGCGTTTGATTGAGGACCCAGGGTGAGACGCCCCTGCTCATCCGAAGTCACGCCACCCTCCTCGTGCAGAGCGAGGGCGCTCGCACCCGCATAGCGCGGAGGACCCCCACGCAGCGGGGCGACCTGACGCGCTGTCAGCCCAGCGAGCGTGTCCGGATTCTCGATGGCCACGGATCCGAATGGGTCTTCTTGCGAGTCTTCGATGGCGGGGCGAACCTCGCGGGTCCCCGCAGCATTCCCACCGCGCCGGACAGTAGGGCAACTCCAACGCAGATCGGGTAGCATCACCCCATGAGGCTTCGCGGACTCTTCATGGCGTTCCTCTTCGTTGTGGCCGTTGGCCTCCTCGCCTGGCTCACCGGTGACGCCGGACCCTGGGGGTAGGCTGCTAGCGAAACAACGCGACTTCGACTGGCTGCTCCGCCGCGCCGGCAGGTAGGACCTCCGCGCCTTGGTGTGTGACGCGGCTGTCAGGGCCCAAACCCGGGACGACGCCCGCTTGGACGAGAACACGGGACACAGGCCCTTGGCACGAGCAATGCACAGCTTGGTGACATGGCTTTGCTTGATCGAATGCTCTTCGCGTCCATTTCCGCATCACTCGCTTGCGGACTGACCGCCTGCGATTCCGAGAAAGGCGACGCCGATCCCCTCGAGGCGCTGTCGGACGACGAAGAGCTCGCCGAAGACGAAGAGCCCGCCGAAGACGAAGAGCCCGCCGAAGACGAAGAGCCCGGGCTCGAAGCCTGCGAAGGCCGAGAGGACGCACGAGCTTGCGAGGGCGAACCCGGCACGCAGTACTGTGATGACATCGATGGGTCGCTCGTTTGGGGACCTTGCGTCACCGATGCTGAGTGCGAGCCCGGCGAGAGCGAGGATTGTGGCTCATGTGACCCGGGCGACGAAGAATGCGAGTTCGGAGGCCTCTCGGACTACTGCACCGTCGAGGATGGCATCCCGGTCTGGAACTGCTCCATCGCTGACTTCGAAAGCTGCGAGTGCAACACCCCGCTGGTCCTCAAGTTTGACGCCGCCCCCGTGCAGATGATGGAGGCCCCCGCGGCCACCTTCGATATCGACGGCATCGGCGCCTGCGTGAGCACCGACTGGCCCTCCGCCGCAACCCCCTGGCTCGCCCTCGACATCGACCAAGACGGAACGATCGACTCGGGCCGCGAGCTGTTCGGCTCCGGCACCCGTCTCGACGCGAACACCCGAGCCCGCAACGGCTTCCTCGCGCTCGAGCCCCTGGACACCGACCGAAACGGACGCATCGATGCTCGTGACGCCCGCTTCTCGGAGCTCGTGCTGTGGTCCGACCACGACGGCGACAAGCGCGGCACCCTGGCAGAGATGGAGCCGCTGTCGATGCGCAGCGTGCTGTCGATCGACCTCGGCTACACCGTCGACCGAAAGTGCGACGACCGAGGCAACTGCGGCGTCGAGCGCAGCGCCTTCACCTTCATCGATGCCACCGGCAACATCGCCAAGGGTGAAGTCGTCGACCTCCACCTCGCCTGCCAGTAGTCGCCCAGACCCAACGGCCTTGCCCAATTCGAGCAAGGCCGTTGCCCACCATGCGCAATACATCCGGGCCGCGGTTCCTCGCTCCCAGATCGGGCGACGATACGACTGCAGAATTTCGCCTGGGCGACCGGCACGGAACTTGATGTGTTCTCCGCGAACATGGCAGGGGATTCCACGACGAGCATCGAGGCGTTCTACGAGAAGCATCACCGCGAGGCGTACACCTGGGCGCAATCGAAGCTGAAGCACCGCGAGGACGCGCTCGACGCCGTGCACGACGCGTTCGTCAAAGTGTTGCGAGCAACGCAGCGGCTCGAAAACCCTCCAATGACGTTGCCCTGGCTCTACCGGATCGTCATCAACATCTGCATCGACCGCCACCGCAAGAACCGGCGCTCGTGCGAGCAGCCACTCGATGACGCAACCCAGCGAAGGGCTCGCGCGCTCGGGAGCGCTGCGTTCGAGCCGTCCGTGGCGTTCGAAGCCAAAGAGATCGGCGCTGCGATCGAAGCCGGGGTCGAGGGGCTCTCTGATCAACACCGCGCGGTCCTCGTCATGCGCGAGCTCCACGGGATGAGCTATGAGCAGATCGCTCAGGGCGTCAACTGCAATGAGGGCACGGTGATGAGCCGGTTGTTCTACGCCCGCCGCAATCTCCAGCGCGCGCTGAGCGAGACGCTAGAGCTCCCGGCAGGGCGCGCCGCCATCGCGGCGTGAGTCGGTCTCCAGGCACGCACAGCTCGCCGCTTCACAGGACGCGGTCGGTACTCCCCATTCCCAGCGTAGCGCTCACTTCCCCACGGAGTCCGGGAAGCGTCGGCTACCCTCAGACGTCTGAGTGCCATGCGCCCGCTTCTGATCGCCGCGCTCTGCTCCGTCATGCCGGCATGCACGCCAGCAACGGCGCCCTCGGATCCGACGCCCGCCCTTCCGGATCCCGAAGCGCCGTCCGTCGGCACGGAGCTCGTCCCTGAGTCCACCGCCCCCGTCGTGGACGCTGTCCCGCTGTCCGCGATTGGCTACGCGAGTGCCCCCGAGATCTCGGGCAAGGCCCGCACGAAGAACCGCGCGGCGCTGAAGCTGCACCGGGCCAAGGACTACCTCCGGTCTCGTGCCGGGTTCGAGGAGGCGCTGGAGCTCAGCCCCGACCACGACATGGCGCGCTTCAACCTCGCGTGCGCCCTGACCCGGCTGGGCAAGCTCGAGGAGGCCCGCACCGAGCTGAAGACCGTGCTGCATCGGGACCTGTTCCGGTTTCAAGGGCGGTGGCGCGGCGCCAGGGCAGACTCCGATCTTGAGGGACTGCGAACCTCGACGCACGCGGCCGAGCTCGACGCGTTGGTCGATGAGCTCCGAGACACCTACGAGACCGCGCACGATCGCGGCGTCGCGGCGTATCTGTACCCCCGCTATCCGAGTCCGGCCCAGACCGACTTCGCGGGTAATCACGTCGCCAAGGGATCGTCATCCTTGATCGCCGGAGCCTGGCTGCACGAGGCTGGACGCTTCGTGCCGCTGGCGCGCGGGGGCACCGTCGCCCTCCTCGACCTCCCCCGGCGTCGCCAGCTTCGCGCCGACGTTGGGCTCGACGAGCAACATTGCGGCTGGGACGTCTACGCCTCCGCAACGCTGGTTTCGACCGATCCCGATCCCGCCGCAAAGCCTCCCGGGCGCGCATACGACGGGGCCAGCGAGCCCCAGGAGAACGAGTACGCACCGCCCGACACGCCTTCACTGCGCATCGTGGACGAGCCCGAGTCCCTCATCCCGACGTGGATCGACGTACAGCCCCATGGCGGCGTCTACCGGGTCGCCCCACCTGAAGGCTACGTCATCTCGAGAAGGCGCCTCAGCGTGCCCGGCCGAGACACGCCGTTCCCGCTCGGTGGCAAGTACGAGACGATCTTCGTCACCACCGATACGAACGCTCCAGTGTTCCTCCTTGCGCGTCGCGCCTCAAGCGGCTTCTCCGAAAGCGATATCGTCTTCGACGCCACGGTGTCGCGCCTCGACCTCAACACCGGCAAGGTCGAGCGCATCACCCACGGCCCCGGCAACGCCTGGGTCAGCATTGGCCCCGACGACGCCGTCTACATCGAGAGCAACGACCACGTCCAACGCTGGGCCACCGCCCACAGCGATACGCCCGAGCCGACGATGCCGGGGCTGCACATTACGATGCCCTACGGAGGGCCGGACTGCATGTGCTGCGGCTAGAGCGGCGACCATTCTGGTTTCGCGTGCTAAGGTACGGCTGGGGCCGTTCGTGGGGAGGACATCCCGAGATTGCCGAACGGGTCCAGATCCCGGGCTGGCCGGTCCGCAGCCCCAGAAAAAACCTTGGGGCACCGACGCTGCTTTGTGGAGTCCCCGCTTGCAAACATGCATCAGGTTGTAAGGGCGTGAAGCGGCTCTTGCCCGGTCTTTCCATCCCCGCGTTCTTCGGCGCAGCGGTCCTCGCCTTCGTTGGACCCGCCGCATGCGATGCCATCGACGAAGACGTGACGGAGGCGTCCAATCGCGACGTTGGAGACGACAGGGGTTCGGAGGTGGACGACGACTTGGGTGTGCACGACGGTGACCGGGACGGCGTCATCGAAGGCTGCATCGAAGACGATCCAGGACCCAAACCCGGCCCAGAGGACTGCGTTGCGGGCATCTACGAGATGGAGAACGAGCAAGGCCAGCTCGACGCGGAATGGCTCGGGGCAAGCTCGAATCTGACGGCGACCTTCGAGTTCTCCAACCCCCGCCAAGCGGTAGAGTTGTCGATGGACATCAGCGCGTCGTCCGGGACCGCTTCCTTGTCCGTCTTCGACAGCGACGCGGCGCTCGTTGGATGGTACCGACTCACCAGTGCGTCCGGTCCGGACTCGCTCGGCGGCTTCACCGCGGTTGGCGTGCCTGGAACGTGGACCGTCCGCATCGAGCTGACCGACTACAGCGGTGACGGTTCAGTGACCCTCTCCGGTGCCGAGCCGGACGACGCCTGAACGGTCAGGCGCTCAGCGCCTGCGTCGACGCAAGGAGCAGGTCCTTTAGTCCGCGGTGAGCCGATACCCCTCACCCCGCTGGGTCCGGATCAGCTTCTGCTCTCGGCCACGGTCGATCTTTCGGCGAAGCTGCCCGATGTAGACCTCGAGCACGTTGGAGGCCGGTGCCGTGTCGTCCTCGTCGTAGAGCGCATCGAGCAGGGTTTCGCGAGAGACGACCCGGCCCTTGCGGAGCATCAGGCAAGACAACAGCGCGAACTCCCGACCCGAGAGCTCGATGGGCGAGCCTTCACGCTGCACCGCCTTGGTGGAGAGATCGAGGACGAGGTCGCCGAGCACGAGCCTGTTGCTGGGTGCGGCCGTGCTGCTGCGTCGCACCAGCGCGCGCAGCCGGGCGGAGAGTTCGTCGAGGTCGAACGGCTTGGTGAGATAGTCGTCCGCCCCAGCGTCCAGGCCAGCCACTCTCGACTCGACGTCGTCCTTGGCCGTGAGGAGCAGGACGGGCGTCGCGATGTCCCGGTCGCGGAGCTCACGGAGTACGCCGATCCCATCGAGCCGCGGAAGCATCCAGTCCAGGACGATGGCGTCGTAGGAGCGCGTGAACGCTTGATCGAGCGCGACCTCACCGTCGGTTGCGAGGTCGACGGCGTGGCCATCATCCCGAAGCCCGGCGGCCAGCATCTTGGCCAAGCGGGCGTTGTCTTCGACGACGAGCAGTCGCATCAGGGCGGGTCGGCTCGGTGAGGTCCACATCAGGATCCAGTTCGCCGAATAGGAGTTCGCCGTCCGCATCGAACACAGCCCACATGGGGCTTCCGTCCTCGTCCATCTCCCAGGCTTCAAACAACCCTGGCGCAGGCTCGAACCCGTCTGGGCCAATCTGGAGCGACCTCGCGATCAGCTGCGACTCTCTGTCCACCCTGTGCGCCAGCTGAAAAGCCTCCAAGACCTCCTCCTCGTGGCGCGTAGCGAGTTGTGTGGTGACCACCAGCGCGGTCACGAGGACGAAGGCGACAACTTGGATGGTCTTGCTGATCGAGTTCATGGCGGCTGTAGGACACTGTACGCACCAACCTGAAGGAAACCTGAAGGCCGCGCCTCTGGCTCCGAATCATGCCCCCTTGCCGCTCACAAGAATCGACCCGAGCCCAGCCCGAGGCGTTGTTCACGGCGAAAACACGGACAGGGCCAGGCGGAGTGCATCGCGAACCTGGGCAGGATCCTCGCCGGAGGCCCGCTGGGTGATCGCAAGCCCCACCTGCTCGGAAAGGTACCGCGCGCCACCGTCGACCGCCGGAGGGGGTGCCCACTCGCCAGCTTGCCTGCATGCACCGAGGAAGCTCGCGTAGGCCTCCCGGGCCGCGGCATCGAGTTCGTCGACCCGGGCCCGTGTCTCCGGCCCCAGTCGGTGCTTTCCGGCGCGCATCTTGTAGAACAGGCAGCCGGTCTCCATCCGCGGGTCGTCACACGCGAATTCGACGAGGGCGTCCAACGTCCACTCGAGCCCGCGGTCGGCCTCCAAGATCGCGAAGACGTCGCTGAGCACCCGCTTGGCGTAGTGGTCGAGTGTTGCTCGGCTCAGCCCGTCTTCGCTGCCGAACTCGCGATACAGCGATGGCTTCGAGACTCCGGCGAGCCGGCAGATCGTGTTGACCGACACGTCCGCCGGATCTCCGGACCAGTACGCATCCATGGCGACGTCCAAGATGTGCTCTGGGTCCGCCGTTCGGGGGCGGCCTCGTCGCCGCGCCGACTTGTCGTCGTTCATTTGTTACCGACTGGTATTTTTATCGTTGACACTGCCTGATCCTGTGAGTACAACCCATCGTACCACCCGGTATAAAACCGGGGGCACGAAAGACGACAGGACATGCAACCGGGGAAAAATGTCGTAATTACGGGAGCGAGTAGCGGCTTCGGGGAGGGCGCGGTTCGGGCCTTCGCCGACAAAGGCTACCGCGTGTGGGGAACGATGCGCGACATCGACGGGCGCAATCGTCGCAAACGCGAGGCGCTCCTGGCCCACTCCCCCAACATCGCCATCGTCGAGATGGACGTCACCGAAGATGCGTCGGTCCAGGCGGCCTTTGCAGAGGTCCTCGAAGCAGGGCCGGTCGACGTGCTGATCAACAACGCCGGCATCATGTACATCGGCCTGACCGAAGCGTACGGCGTCGACCAGGCGCATGCGCAGATGGCCACCAACTACTACGGGGCCATCCGCTGCACGCAGGCCGTGCTGCCCGGGATGCGGGCCGCCGGAGCAGGGCTGATCATCAACACCAGCTCCATCGCCGGCCGCATCTGCGTGCCGTTCTTCGGCACCTATTGTGCGACGAAGCATGCGCTCGAAGCCTACTCGCAGAGCCTTCGCTACGAGGTGGCGCCGCTGGGTGTCGACGTCGCCATGGTCGAACCGGGTCCGTTCGGAACCAACTTGCTCGCAGCGGGCAAGCCTCCAGCACGCCTGGACGTGATCACATCCTACGGTGCACTGGGCGAGGTCCCGTCCAAGATGGTCGAGGGATTCGCGGAGACGCTCGCCAGTGCGAACGCCCCCGATCCACAGCTGGTCGTAAACGCCTACCTCGCCCTTGCGGACGCTCCGGCGGGCAAGCGGCCCGTCCGCACGGTTGTGGGCATCACGTGGGGCGTCGATGAGCTCAATGCGCTGACCCAACCTCTCCAAGACAAGATCCTTCGAGAGATGCAGCTCGAGGACGTACTCGGCGGCGCCAACACCTGAGCGCCCCGGGTTCGACCCGAGCGTCGTCCCACCAAGACTCGCAGTTCCATCAACGAGCCGTCGTGCGTCTCTCACGAGGCGGCTCGATCGCTACGCACGTCCTCAAAACCTCCAACGATCCGACCCCGATATGACCAAAACAGTCGCTCTTCTCCTCGCAGGCAGCCTCATGGCTGCATGTGCAACCAAGGCTTCAGACGTCACCACGGCGAGCTCCGACAACGCCACTGCAACCTCCAACAACCTCACGACCAACACGATGAAGACCCCCAAAGAACTCGCCATCGGTGCCTTCAACGCGCTGTTCAGAGACTATAGCGAAGCCGGTCTGAGCGAGGTGTTCGCGCAAGACGTCATCCAACACAACGTCCGGGTCCCGACGGGCCGCGATGCACTGGCCGGTCTGTTGCCAGTCCTGGAAGACGCCGGAACGACGTACGAAAACCACCGACTGCTCCAGGACGGGGAGTTTGCGATCATGCACAACACCCTCGACCAGGCTCAGCCCTTTGGCGCCGCGAAGATCGTTTCGTTCAACGTCTACCGCGTCGACAACGGCCAGATCGTAGAGCACTGGGGCGTCCCGACCCCCATCGTCGAACAACCCGCCGGCGCGCCCGGTCAGTTTGATGGCGAAACGGAGGTGACGGACCTCGGCAGGACCGACGCCAACAAGGCGGCTGTAACAAAGCTGTTCGACGTCATTGTCAACGGTACGCAGGAAGAAGTCGGCGCAGCCATCACGTCCACGTTCGACCCCGAGTACATCAACCACAGCCCCGGTGTTGGCAATGGAATCCCCGCCGTGTTCGAGGCCTTCGCGCGTGAACAGTGGGTCTACACCAAGAACCACAAGGTGCTGGGCGAAGGCAACTTCGTGCTCTCTATTTCGGAAGGCACGGCAAAAGGCGTACCCACGGCGTTCTACGACCTCCTGCGTTTTGACAACGGCCGGGTCGCAGAACACTGGGACGTCATCGTGGCCATCCCGACCGATGGCCTTGCCAACGACAACGGCATGTTTAGCTTTTAGCTCTTCACCAACATCAGTGACCGCCTCGGCAACCGGCCAAACTTCGAAAACTCGCTCCACTCCAATCTCGCCAAGGGGCTTGGCGCTCATTTCGGGCGCTTCGAGTCGCACCCCGTCCGGTCCATTTCACCGGTCCATTCTCACACAACCTCGACGGGGCCGTGGTCGTCGCAGTGGTCACCACAAGGATGGTGCAAGTGTCCGTCGACGAGGTAGTCGACGTGGTCTCCGTGAGGCACAGCCTCGTGACCGCAGCCGGGTCCATGCTGGTGGTCGCTGTCGTGGCTGGTACAGTCGTGGCCTCCCGCGCAGCCTCCGGGGTTCTTCTCGGTGACCGGGAGCTTGTGCTCGTCGACGTGGTCGCCGTGCATGTGGTGCAGGTGTCCGCCGTGCAGGTAGTCGACGTGATCCTCGTGCCGGATCGCGATGTGGCCACAGCCGGGGCCGTGCTGGTGGTCGTGGTCGGGGTGCTCTTTGCAGTCGGTCATCGCTGGTGTGCTTTCGAAGGTCTTGGGGGGTCTTCCGAGACGTGCTCGAGCGCGTTGCGGATCATCTCGATGACGTGCCCGTCAGCCAAGGAGTAGTAGACGTGGCGTCCCTCTCGCCGCCGTACGACGAGGTCTTCGGCCCGCAGCAGCCGGAGGCGGTGGGAGACGGTGGACAGGCTCTCGCCCGAGGATTGCGCCAGCTCGGACACGCAGGCCTCTTGCTCGACCAGCAGTTCGAGCGTGCGTAGCCGAGACTCGTCGGCCAGCGCGCGGAACAGCCGGGCCGCTTTATCGATCGCCACCTCCGACGCACGCGGCTGCGGCACCCGGTGAGCGGAGCTGTCGCAGCTTGGATGGTCACCGTGATCTTCGTCCGATCTCAATACTTGAGCAAGTCTGCAACTATCGAATCGGAGAGTCAAGACCCGGTCCAGCGGAACGAAAAAACCCCCGAAAAAGGACCGGACCCCGAAAAAGGACCGGACGGAAAAGGACCGGGGAACGGAAAAGGACCGGACGGAGGGTCTCCGTTTTCCGAAACCTAAGGACCGGCCGGCGGGGACAAAAAAATGCAACGCCTTCGCTCGGTGGTCGACGGGTGCAGTGGTGACCGAAGCTCTCAAGGCGGCCAGCGCTCGACGGCGTGCGGCCAACCGAGCCCGTGGCAAGGCTCGCGACTACGAGCGCGTCCGAGCGCGCGCG
>CAYGTG010000048.1:0-16776 GCA_964352485.1 uncultured Nannocystaceae bacterium
TCGTCGGGTCAGTCGGGACCGTGGGATCGCTCGGATCGGTGGGGAAGCTCGGGTCGGTGGGACCCGAGCCGTCCGTCGGACCGCTGTCCGTCTCGGTGTCGAAGCCTGTGGTCGGCTCTTGGCCGATGAGGGACGGGTCGATGACGAGCCGTTCCACGCAACCTGTCAACGTCAGCGACCCACCCGCGATCGCCGCATGTACCCACCGTCCAAACCGAAAGCCAAGCATCGAACTAGCGTTCCAGACGGCTGCGACCAGGTCAACCAAGCGGTGATTGATGGGCGCGGTGCGGACGCGAGGCGCTGTCGCGAGTTCGGACGGGCTCGGTTGCGCCGTGGCCGCCCTGTCCCGCCGTTCAGCGCTGTGCGAGCCGGTGGGGCCCGAGGGCGGCATTCTCATTGCTGCCCCAGCACGTGATCTGCCCCGCCGATCGGACCGCGCAGCTGTGTTCTTTGCCCAGCGAAATATCCACCGCATCCCCGACGCCTCGGACGGCTCCGGGCTTGAGCCGACCGCCGGAGATGGGACCTCCGGTTTGCCCGTGGTCGTTGCTGCCCCAGCACGCCACCCGGCCGGTCTTGAGTCGGGCACAACCGTGCCGGTCGCCCCCTGCGATCTGGGCAACTTGCGTCAGTCCTTCCATGGGAACCGGGGTGTTGTGTTTCTTGCCGGTGCCTTTCATGCCGAGCTGGCCGTCGCTGTTGGAGCCCCAACACCACACCGAACCGTTCTTCCGAACCACGCAGCTGTGATTGTCTCCACTGGCCAAAGCCACGCCATCGCGAATGCCCTGGACTTCGACGGCCTTGATGCGGCTACCACTCTTGCCATCGCCAAGCTGGCCCTCGGTATTGCGACCCCAACACTTCACCTTGCCCGAGCGTTCGAGTGCGCAAACGTGGTTGCCGCCGGATGCGATCTGCGCGATCGGTCCCAGCCGGTCGATGGTCATTGGGGAGGCGAACACCCGCTGCGAGTCGTCGCTGATCTGTCCGTTCTCAGCGTTGCCCCAGCACTTCACCTTCGAGTCGCTCGACAGCGCGCAGCCGTGATACTCGCCGAGTGAAATCTGCTTGACGCTCTTGAGACCCCGCACGGCAACCACGCCGAGGGACAACGCTCCCGGGCTGCCGCCGCGCCCGTCGCCGAGCTGGCCGTCCTCGTTGTTGCCCCAGCACGCGACGCTGCCATTGGTTCGAAGGGCGCAGCTGAAGTCTCGGCCGACCTCGATCTGCTTGGCTCCGGTCAGTCCTCGGACCTTGGACAATCGAGGGGAGTCGGTGCGCCCGCCGTTGCCGAGCTGGCCGTAGGTGTTCTTGCCCCAGCACAACACATCTCCGGCCTCGCGCCGGGCGCAGGAGTGTTGGAAGCGCGAGGCGATCTCCACGAACGGGTTGGGCGGCGGCTGCGTCTTCGCCTTGGGTTGTTTCGTTGGGGTCGCGGTGGCGGGCGCTTGGGTTTTGGCCTTTGACGGCTTGCTGGTGTTCCAGGTGCAGCCCCCACCGCTGAGAAGTGCACAACCCAATACGATTGCTCCAAGACGCATGTCAGCGGAGTATAGCGAGCGATGTCGAGCCCGCTGCGACCCGATCTGCCCCATGTGATCGTCGTTGGCGGAGGGACCGCGGGGCTCGCGAGCGCCTGGCAGCTCGCCCAGCGGGGAGCTTCGGTCACGGTGCTCGATCCCAGGGTCGCGCCGCACGAAGAGGGCAGCCACGGGGGGTTCACCCGAGTGACTCGGCACGCGTACCACGAGGGGACATCGTACGTGCCCTTGGTTCGCGAGGCGGACGCGCTGTGGTGCTCGCTCGAGCAAGTTCCCGGTGATCTGCTGGTGCGTACGGGGATGATCGAGTTCGGGGCCCCGGATGCACCGGACTTCGTCGCGGTGCTCGAGGCGTGCAAGTCCTTCGACATCGAGCACCGCGTTCTCGAGGCGGGTGAGCTTCGCCGGAGGTATCCGTTCGTGACGCCCCAGAGCTGGCGCGGGTGCTGGACTCCGTCGGGTGGCTACCTGCGGGTGCCGGCGTGTCTGGCTGCCCTACGGACGCGTGCCGAGGCGCTCGGCGTCGAAGTGCGTACGGGGGTGCAGGCCGTCGCCGTCGAGCCGGGTCGCGTGGTTCTCGAGGACGGGGTGTTGGAAGCCGATGCCATCGTCCTCGCCGCGGGGGTGCGGACTCCGGGGCTCCTGCCTAGTCCAAAGGTCACGGTGTCTGCGCTGCGCCGGGTGCTGTTTTGGCTGCGCCCCAGCGTGGTCCCCACCGGTTTGCCCGTGTGGGGAGCCTTGACCGCGGGCGGGTTCTTCTACGGCTTTCCGCCGGGCGATGAGGGGCTCAGCGGCCTCAAGGTCGCGTGTCACACCAGCACCGCGATCCCCGGTCTCGACGATCCCATCGATCCTGACAACCTCGATCGCAGCGTGCGGCCGCAGGACTGGGCACCGGTGGCTGACTTCTTGCGGGAGTTCATGCCCAGCGTGGGCCTCGACCGCGTCGAGCACCGCGTGTGCATGTATGGCGCCACGGCCTCGAGGGACTTTCTCATCGACCGGCATCCGAGCATGCCAGGCGTAATCGTGGCCTCGGGTCTATCGGGCCACGGCTTCAAGTTCGCGCCGGCGATCGGCCGCTTGGTGGCGGACTTGGTGCTCACCGAAGCGCAACCGCAGCCTGAGTTTGCGTGGGCGCGGCACCGATAGCGCTACACTCCCCGGATGGACGCCGCGCTGAACGAAGAAGCGGTCGAGAACCTCGTCTCGCAGTTCAGCTCGTCGCTCGATTTCTACAGAGAGCTCGTTCAGAACAGCATCGATGCGGGCAGCTCCTCGGTCGAAGTCTGGATGGAGTTCGAGCCTGGCGCCGGGGTCGAGGGGACCATTTCGATCCACGTCGATGACTTTGGCGAGGGGATGAACGAGGAGATCATCGATGAACAGCTCACGAAGCTGTTCTCGTCCACCAAGGAAAACGACCTCACCAAGATCGGGAAGTTTGGGATCGGGTTCGTCTCGGTCTTCGCGCTGCAGCCCAAAGGCGTCCTCATCCACACGGGCAGGGACGGCGAATGCTGGGAGGTCTTCTTCGATGCCGATCGCTCGTACGTCAAGGGGCGCCTCGACATCCCCGTCGAGGGAACGCAGATCACGATGTTTGTCGAAGGGGGGCGTGGCCGCTATCGCGAGTTGGTGCGTGGCACTCGAGAGTCGCTGCGCAAGTGGTGCTCGCACTCGGATACCGAAATTTCATTCGAAGACCGAAGCCCGGTTGGCGTGGACGAAGGCGGACGTGAGCCCGTCAATGCCCCGTTCGAAGTCGCGGCAGACATCTCCGTCCAAGTCGCCAGGCCCGGGACGGAGATCTCGGTCGGCTTCTCCCACGCTCCGGTGTACGGCTTCTACAACAAGGGGCTCGCGCTCGCGGTCACCACGGCGGGGCACGAGATCTTGGAGCGACGCGCGCATCGATATGGGCACATCGGCTTCAAGATCAAGTCGCGCTACCTCGAGCACACGCTGTCTCGCGAGACGGTGATGCGGGACGCCAACTTCGACAAAGCCATGGAGATGCTTCTCGATGCGGTGACCGGGCCGCTGCGTGAGGCGCTGCTGGGCGAGTTGGAAGCCCTGTGCCACCGCAAAGATTGGTCGCTTGCCGATCGCACCCGCTATCAGGCCGCGATGGGCTACCTCGCCTCCGAGCCGAGAGCCAGCCTTTCTACGCTGGGGCCTCGAGCGATTCTTCGCACCGTCGATGGTCGCGGGTTGTCCCTGAACGACGCGAAGCGGTCCTTCGACCGGGATGGTCGCGTTTTTGTCGCGGATGCACCATCTTCGCTCACCGCGACGCTGGCCAAGCGCGAGGTGCCCGTCTTCCTCGGAGGTGGGACCCGGGTGATGGAGGCGCTTCCGGAGCCTGTTTCACGGGTGCTGTCGAGCTATCTGTGGCTGCGCTGGAGGTCCGAGCCCTCAGGTCTTGCGCGTCGCGTGGTGGGGCAAGACCTACAGGCACATGTCGAGGCGAGCGTCGTCCACCCGGAGTCCGCCTTTGTCCACGCCCAAGCGCTGCGAGAGATGGACCCTGATGTGGCGGGGTTGGTGGCGGATGCTGCTGCGACGTTGCGTTCCGCAAAGCAGCGCTACGCCGAGATCGTGGCCGGCCGGCTCGATGGGAGTCCGGAGCATCCGTGCCTGTTCGCGATGGGCCCCGAGCTCTCGCCGGTGATGCAGCGTTCGGTGGCTGGGCCTTATGACCGCGGGTGGTTCGAGCGCCCCAGAGTCGTGGTGAACATCGAGCACGGACACATCCGCGAACTCCTCGAGCTGAGGCAACACGACCGGGCGATGGCTGCCTACTGTCTCGCCAAGTCGATCCTCTTGGACGAAAACCGCAACCTCGAGGACGATCAAGCTTTGGTCGAAGCGGCGATGGCGGTGACACGATGAGTTCGATCGCTGCGGTCATCGAGCGTGCCAGAGCTGGCGGGGTGTACACCGAGAAGAAGCGCTTCACGATCGCTCGGGGCCGCGCGATCGAGAAAATGCGCCGGTTTGCGCTCGCAGATCCGTACTTCTACATCCTCGAGCTGATCCAAGCTGCCGTTGCCAACGACGCCGAGTACATCGAGATTTCCACCGACGACGGGGACGTGACGCTGGCGTACATCGGTGGCGGCTTGAAGAGGGACGACCTCGCGAACCTGTTCGACTACCTGTTCGCATCGAAGGACCGAGCAGAGATTGGCCACCTTCGCGAACTGGCGCTGGGGATCAACGCCGCGCTGCTGTTCAAGCCTGAGCGTGTGATCGTGGAGTCTGGAGACGGGACGCTCAGCGGGACGACGCGGCTGGAGATGCATGGGGCCCACGATGGGGTCGACATCGGGACTCCCGAGCGGCCCCTGACCGGCACCTTCATTCGAATCGAAGGCATGTCTCGCGGCAAGCTTCCGAACGTCCTGCAGCGGATTCTCGACCTCGGCGACCGACCGCGAGAGTTCGATGTCGTCGACGTCCGCTGCCTCGCCGCCCCGGTTCCGATCATCCTCAACCACAGCTCGCTGTTCGGATTTTCGGCCCAGCGAACCCCCGCGATGCTCGGATATCGCCGCACGCTGTCGTTCGATGAGGGGGATTTGTACGGGACGCTCGCGATGGCGGACTCGGGGCATCGCAGCGAGTTCGATCTCTTGATGTGGGGCGTGCTGATTCAATCCCGCGCCCACGAGCTCGTGCGGGGAACATCCCTCGCGGGGATCGTCTGCTTCGACCGCCTGAGAAAGACCGCAGACCACTCCGGAATCGTCGACGACGAGCGGATGGCCGAGATGTGGGCGCGTCTGCAGCCGTATGCTCACCAGCTGATTCACGGGAGAGATGCTCGGGGGGTCACCTCGTTGATGCTGCTCGATGGCACGATCATCCCGGCTACAGAGATCCGCCCTCTGGTCCAGGAAAACCGTCGCATCATCCTCACGCCTCCAGTGACGGTCCGTTCAGAATACGAGCGAGGCATTGCGCGGGAGGTCAGTCGTCGGCTCGGCGCACCGGTCTTTTGCGGCCACGCGGCGATGGCCTCCTCGCTTCGCGCGATGTCGGGGGGGGCGTTGTCGGTGGTCTCTTTCGATCCCACGAGTCCGCATGACGTCGCGGCGATCCGCCAAAGTGAGTCGGAGCCTCCGGCACGCCCGTGGCTCACGCCCGTCATCGACGTGGAGCCCATGACCACCGCCGAGGTCTTGGCGCGCATCATCGCGATGCATCGCGCTCGGGACCCGGACGACCCGGAGGTTAAACGAGAAGCCCGGAGCAAGGCGTGGTGGCTGGGTACTGGGAGCAACGTCATCGCCGCGGTCTTCACCCCCGAAAACGTACGCTCCCCGGACGCTCTGTCCGTCGAAGTGGTGACCACCGATCGCCTTCTATGGTCGGGCTCCCTGCCGTCCTCGCATCCAGGACATGTGCTTCGAATCGAGCTGCCCGATGCCAGGCCCTCGGTGCTGCTCTCCAAGCGGCTCAAGGGAGCCCAAGATGCACTCTGTCTCGATGTGGCGCGGGTGGTGGCGGTGCATGCCGGTCCCACGCTGGGGCAGGCGGCGGGCCGGGCGGTGGAGAGTCTCTCGGACCGCGAGGTGAAGCCGCGCACGCCGGCCTCGGCGCTGGCGCTGCGTGCTGCCGTCCGAACCTGTGTGCCGCGGCTGGGGACGAGTGCGGATGGGCATCCACGGGTGGTGCTCGAGCAAATCGACGCCAACCATCTCGACCTGCGAAGCCTGCCTCTGTTCCGGAGCCTGGAGGGCAGGGCACAGTCGCTTCAAGATGTGGCGACGCGGATGGCTCGCTGCGAGGGCCTCATCTATGGGGTGCTCGAAGGGATGCCGTGCACACTCGAGGGGCTCGACGCGACCGAGGTCCTCTCGCTGGATCTGGAGGAAGAGCGTCGGATCATCCAGATCTTCGGCGAGAGTTCCTACGTTCGCATCGACCGGCGCGAGGTGCTGGCCCAACACGGTGACGCCTGCGTCCGTGATGTGGCGGTTGGGCTTCGTGAATATCCAGACCATCCGCTGCTGGTCGAGGTCGGTGATCCCGCGGCACATGAGGCCGAGCTGGTGCGCTTGCTGGTGGATCGGTTCGTGGGCAAGAGCCCGACCGCGCCGCCGCAGACGGGGCCACGCGAGGCTTGGCAAGAGTGTCGTCGCCACGCAGGCCGCGTCCTTCAGCACTACGTCTGCGAGCTGCTTCGTCGCGGGCTGGAAACCCCGGTTCCTGAGGTGTTCGAGCTGCCGCTCTTCCTCGATCCGGACGACGGTGCGTTCAGCATTGCGGGGGTTATCGAGGCGATGCAGCGCCCGGGCGGTTTGCCGCTGATCTATGGCCACGCGTTCGGTGGCGCCGAGCTTGGTGCGCTGGCGAAGGCGAGTGAATCGGAAGCCCGCGCCCGTGGCATCCCCTACACGCTCGCAGCCTCGAGCTGGTTGCACCACGTGTTGGCTCGGTTGGGCCCAGTCCGGGTCGCATTCGACTTTGATCTGACCCACGGTGACGCCGAGGCATCGACGAAGCCCAAAGCGTGGCTTCGCTCGCAGGTCGTGCAAGCTCCTGGCGTGGAGGGCATCGTGGGCGTTCCTCGCGACCCCGTCGCCCATCCCGACATCGCCGTGCTGCTTCCGGAGGGACGACGCTCTCGGGCGTTGGCGTCGCTGGCCATCGAGTACGGATGTGTCGGCTGGGTGCGGCTCGACGCCAACGCGCGATGGGACGACACCAACCTCGCTGAAGTCGAGCGAGGAGTACGGGTGGCCTGTGAGGCGTGCTTGGAGTCGCTGTTCGCCGACCTCGCGCGCGGGCAGTCGAACCCGCAACGGGAGCGTTGCGAGACCTTGCTCCTCGAACACGCTGCGCGCCATCTGTCGCTCATCACGCAGGCCGACCTTCAGCCGCGCCCCACCGTCAGCTCCGACCTCGCCGACCGGGTCCTGACCATGCCGTTGTTCACCGCGGCTCATGGTGAGGCGCTGACCGGTTGGCGAGTCATCCGGGTGTTTTGCGCGGAGTTTGCGGTCGCTCCAAGCCAAGCCCGCGAGGCCGTGCTTGCGCTGACCCGCGCCGACCTGCCTGCCCACGCCCGAAGCTGGATCGATCGACACCTGCGGGAAGCGCGTGTCGTGATCAAGCCCGCACCCGCGCCTGCGCCCGTACCCGCCGGCAACGGGGTCGAGCAGGGCGCCGCTCGCCTGCAGGACACGGTGCTGCATTGGCTGCGCGTTGTCGGTGGCCTGCAGTTCGTCACGCATGTCTGGGTGCACGGTCAGGACATGGAGGCGTTGTGTTCGCTCGAAGGAACCAACGTGTTCATCAACCCCGGACACCCACGCACGACGTCGGCCCTGCAGCAGCGGTCACCGGCCTCCCTCGCCTGGCTGCTCTTGGGAGTCTTCGCCCATCTTTGCGCTCGGGTCGGCGAGGTCGAGAATCGGCATGAGCGCGAGTTCCAGCTGGAGATCTCTCAGGCTCTTCGCAAGGGGCGTCTCGTATGGTGTTGACGTGCATCCCCCGGTCGGTCGGCTATGGCGACGTGGATGGATCTGCGCCTGTTGCTGCCTTGGGTTCTGGTCATGGGGTGCAATCGCGCCGAGCCCGCGCCCGCGGTCCCCTCCACCGAGGCGTCCGAGCCGGCTCCCGCGTGCCTGGGACTCGGACCGGACGATGCCTGTCGCAGCGGGGGACCATCGCAGTCCTCGGCCGCGCTTCGAAATGTCCAGGGTGGGGCACTCGAGGTGTGCTCGACCGACCCGATCACGGGCTGGACCCGAGAAGGCCTGTGCACCACCGGCCCAAGCGATGCCGGGGTGCACGTGGTGTGTGCCGAAATGACCGAGGACTTCCTCGCGTTCACCAAGGCTCGCGGCAACGATCTCAGCACTCCCCACCCGGGCGCTCGTTTTCCAGGCCTGGCAGCTGGGGACAGGTGGTGCCTGTGCGCATCGCGTTGGGTCGAAGCCGATGCCGCCGGCGTTGCGCCACCTCCAGTCCTGGGTGCCACACACGAAGCTGCGCTCCGTATTGTGGACCCCGCAGCGCTCGGTCTGTGAGCCCGTCAGCCGGTCGAGGTCTCGCGGGCGTCCCGGATGCGGGCCCGGACCTGGGACATCTCGCTGCGGCTCAGCAGTCCAGACAGCAGGTCGCTGACCGTCTTGCCCTCCTCGAGGGGATGCCGCAGCGGCATGGAAAGGCTGAGCGTGTAATGGTTCCGTCGGCCCTCACGTTCTTTGACCACCACACCCGAAGCTGTAAGCTCCGCCACAATGCGATGGATCGCGCGCTCGGTGACTCCCACCTGCTCAGCGACTTCCCGCAGCGTCATGTCCGGGTCGCGGGCGAGACAGACCAGCACATGGGCGTAGTTGCTGAGAAACGTCCAGCTGTGGTCCGCGGGTTCCTTGTCGTTCGATCTCACGCTCGGCGTCTCCTACCGCAAATTACGTTGACGATGGTGTCATGTCAATATATACATGACATGGAGTTCATGCTTTGAACTTCAAGAAAGAGGAATCCGGATAAGGATGACTGCCCTCGACCGAGATGTCCCACCCCGGGTCATGGAGTCTGAATACGCCGGCATCGCGCACGCGCTGCAGGTCGTTGCCGAAGCCGCCGGCAGTCCGGTTCGTGCCGATGATGCGATGCGTTCCGTTCGGCGATGTCGCCGTGCGTGCGCAACATCGCTCGAGGCCGTCGAGGTCTCGGCCGCGGAACTCGGCCTGAGCGTTCACCGGCGTCCCGTTCAAGCCAACGCGGTTGTTGTCATCCCCTCCGTGGTGGAACTCGACGACGGCCGTTGGCTCATTGCCACGGGACGTCGCGGAAACAAGGTGCGGGTCTCGATCGTCGACGCCCGGGCGATCACCCACGAGACGCTCTCGATCAAAGAACTCGAAGCGCTGACCATCGGCCACGAGATCCTGCATTTCTCCCCGCGCCTCCCGCTCCAGGATGTGTCGGTCCACTCGCGAGAGGGGCTCGGAAAACGGCCCTGGTTGCGGCTGCGCCTGTTCCTTGGCCTTGAGAAGCGCGACCTCAGCGTCGTCGTCGTCTACGCGGTCGTCATTGGACTGCTGACCCTCCTGACGCCGATCACCGTTCAGGCCGTCGTCAACTCGGTCGCGTTTGGCGCCACGCTCCAGCCGTTGGTCGTCTTGACGCTGCTGCTGTTCGGCGGACTGTCGTTCTCCGCCATCCTGCGGCTCCTCGAGGCCTACGTGGTCGAGGTCCTGCAGCGTCGGTACTTCGTGCGTGTCGCGGACGACTTTGGTCGCCGTCTGGCCAGCGTCCCCGTGAGGGAGCACGACAAGCGCTTCGGTCCGGAACTGGTCAACCGGTTCTTCGACATCGTCTCCATCCAAAAGTCGTTGTCGACCCTGCTGCTCGACGGCCTCAGCCTCGTGCTCCAAACGGGCGTCGGGATGATCTTGCTGGGCTTCTATCACCCGCTGCTCCTGGCGTTCAACGCGGTCTTGGTGGCGTTGCTGCTGCTGGTGCTGGCGCTCGGACGCGGCGCCCTGCCCACGGCGATCGGTGAATCGTCCGCCAAGTATAAGGTTGCCGGCTGGCTCGAGGATATTGCGCGGGTACCCCGACTGTTTGTGGGCGCGTCTGCCCGAGACCACGCTTGGAACCGAGCAGACCTCTTGGCGCGCGACTACATTGCGGCGCGGAAGAACCATTTCCACGTGCTGCTTCGTCAGCTCTCTGGAGGGATGTTTCTGCAGGTCCTCGCGGTTGTGTCGCTGCTCGGCGTCGGTGGCTATCTCGTTCTCATCCGCCAGCTAACCTTGGGCCAGCTCGTTGCGGCTGAACTCATCGTGACTTCGATGGGCGCGGGCTTCAGCAAGCTTGGGAAGAACCTCGAGAAGTTCTACGATCTCGGCGTCGGCGTGCTGAAGATCGGATCTGTTCTCGACCTGCCCACCGAGCGGGTGGGCGGTGAACGCCCTCAAGGCTCCGGACCGATTGAGATCTCCGCCGGAGAGGTGACCGTGTCCCGAGGCGCTCGAACGCTGGTCCGCGGCGTGACCCGCGACATCGAGGCAGGCTCGCGCGTGCTGATCGATGGCGCTGTCGGATCTGGAAAGACCTCGCTGCTTGAGGTGCTCGGCGGCGTTCGGCTGCCTGCTTCAGGAGGGATTCAACACGACGGACTCGATCTTCGCCGCGCCGACCTGAGCTGCATCCGCGACTTCGCGGTGGTGGTGGGCCAGCCGGAGTTCGTCGCGGGGTCGGTCCAGGAGAACCTGTACCTCGGCGGGGTGCCGCTGCCCGAGCCAGACACGCGCCGGCTCCTGCGCTTGTTCGAGCTTGAGGATGCTGTCGATGCCTTGCCCAAGGGCCTCGACGAGCCGATGACGCCCAACGGAAACCCATTCTCCGCGCGCCAGCAGCGCAGGCTCTCCTTGATTCGAAGTATCGCGCATCAGCCGCGGGCGCTGCTCATCGATGGTGCGCTGGACGGTCTGGGGCTCTCTGATTCAGGGATGGCGCAGCTGCTCGATGAATTGTTCGACCCGACGGCGCCATGGACCATGCTGATAGTCTCTGAAGAGTCTGCGGTTCGCCGACGCTGCACCTCGAACCTGCGTATCGAGAACGGAACGCTGGAGATGGTGTCATGAGCTTGCTTCGACGAAATCGAGTCGCACCCACGGCGTTGTCCGCCGCGGGCACCATCGATGGGGCACGCGTTCTCGCGTACATGCTCATCCTGGCGATCTTCATGGTGACCGCTGCGCTCGTCTTCACCCCGTGGCTGCAGTCCATCCGCGGCGGCGGGAGAGTCACTGCATATGCGCCGCTCGAGCGTCAACAAACCGTAGAAGCCCCGATCAAGGGCCGTGTCGTGCACTGGTACGTCCAAGAAGGTGACCACATCGAGGCGGGCGATCCCGTCGTGGATCTGGCGGACAACGATCCCGAGCTGATCTCTCGCCTCGAGCGTGAGCGAGCCGCGGTCATCGCCCGGATGGAAGCCGCGCGACTCACCATCGTGGTCGCCGACGCCAAGACGGTCGCTCTCGACGGCTCTCGGACGGCGGCGTTTACGAGCTCCTCGCTGAAGTCTCTGATCGCCAAAGACAAGCTCGAGGGTGCACAGCGGGCTTACGACGCCGCTGCTGCCGAGAAAGAAACCGCCGCGCTCAACCTCGAGCGGGTCGGAAGGCTCCACACCGAAGGATTGGTCTCCACGCGAAAGCTCGAGCTGGCGCAGATGAAGGCCCGTACGACCACGGCAAAACTCGACAAGGAGCGCGCCACACTCTCGGCGACAAAGCGGGAGGTCAAAGCGGCCATGGCGGATCGCTCCAAGATCGACGGCGATGCGGAGGCCAAGGTCGAGGACGCAAAGTCCTCCATGCAAAAGGCCAGGTCCGACGTTGCGAAGGCCGAGGCTGACCTCGCCAAGATCGACACCAAGCTCGCGCAGCAGCGGCAGATGCAGGTCGTCGCGCCTCGGGCCGGAACCGTTTTTCAGTTGTCTGCGAAGGAGGGCGGTGAGGTCGTCAAGCCGGGCGACGCGCTGGCCGTCTTGGTCCCGGACGTCACCGCGCGTGCGGTCGAGTTGTGGGTCGACGGCAACGATGCGCCTCTCATCACGCCTGGACGCGAGGTGCGAATCCAGTTCGAAGGGTGGCCCGCAGTTCAGTTTGTCGGATGGCCTTCGGTCGCCATCGGAACGTTCGGGGGGGAGGTCGCGTTCGTCGACTCGACCGACGACGGCAAGGGCAAGTTCCGAATCGTGGTGATTCCGCTCGAAGGGGAGGAGTGGCCCGACCCTCGATAGCTCCGTCAAGGCGGGCGCGCCAACGGTTGGGTCCTGCTCAACCAGGTCAGCTTGGGCTACGAGCTGTGGCGACTCTTCAACGGCTTCCCACCGGCCGTCGCGGCACCCGACGATGCCTCCAAGTCGTCGATGGGCAGCAAGGACACGTTGGCCGGGAAATGATCCGGGTGATCGCGCAGTCGCTGTTCGCAGCGATGGTTTTGGGTGTCTCGGGCGCCGCGAGTGCAGCACAACCGCTGCGCCTGCAACAAGTCCTCGATTCTGTCGAAGGCACGCACCCCGCGCTCGAGGGGTCGCTACAAAAGCGAGAGGCGGCGGAAGGGAAAGCGTTGTCGGCTCGCGGGGGCTTCGACCCCAAGGTCGCGCTCAAGGGCAAGTGGACCCCGGTCAGCTACTACGAGAATGCCCAGCTCGATGCGACGATCGAGCAGGCGACGCCTGTTTGGGGCGCATCGGTCTACGCTGGGTATCGCTTCGGGTGGGGCGACTACCCGGTCTACAAGGGCGACCTGCAGACCCGCCAGTACGGCGAGTTCCGGGCGGGTATCGACGTGCCCATTTGGAACGGCGGTCCAATCGACGAACGCCGGGCAAAGATTCAGACCACAAAGGCTGGCATTCGAGGTGCGCAGGCGCAGGTTGATGCGACCATCCTGGCGCTCCAGCGCGAGGCGGCGGATGCCTACTGGACCTGGGTGGCCGCGGGCCAAAACCTCACCATCACCGAGGGCCTACTCGAACTCGCTCGCACCAGGCAGAAAGCCCTGGATGCTCAGGTTGATGCTGGGGCGATCGAGTCGATCAAGAAGGTCGACAACGAGCGGTTGGTGCTGTCTCGGGAGGCCAAGATGGTCAAGGCGCGCCAGACGCTCGACAAAGCCGCGATCGAGCTCTCGCTGTACTACCGAGATGCCGAGCTTCGTCCGGTGCGGCCGAGCGTCGATCAGGTTCCTCCCCGGATTCGCGACCCCGACCCGCCATCGTCGGTCTCTCTCGAAGCGGGCATCGACGCAGCCTTTGATCTCCGACCCGAACTCACGGGCCTCGATGCGCAGCGGGAGGCGGCGGACGTGGAGGTTCGGCTGGCAAAGAACATGCGCAGCCCCGACGCATCGGTCCAGGCCTTTGGCGCCCAAGACTTTGGCCCGGGCACGATCCAGCCCTCCGCCGAATTCGGAATTGGCTTCATGCTCTCTATCCCCATTCCGCTCCGAAAGGCGCGCGGTGAGCTCCAGGTTGCCCGGGCCGAGCTCGCCGGGCTTCGCGCCAAGGTGCGGGGGACCCGGGACAAAATCGAGTCCGAGGTTCGCAAGGCCCATGTGGCGCTGGTCGCATCGCAGCGCGCGTGGGACCTGGCCCGGCGACAAGCCGAGGCCGCCGAAACCCTGGCAGAGGCGGAGCGCAGCAAGTTCCGGGAAGGCGCGTCCGATCTCGTCATCGTCAACCTGCGCGAGCTCTCGGTCGCCAGCGCGCAAGCGTCCGTCGTCGACGCCGCCGCGGACTATCACCGGGCGCACGCCGACTTCCGGGTCGCCACCGGTCAGAGTCCGCGGTGATTCCTCGAAAGAGGTGAGCTGCCGCAGTCTGGGCTGATACCGTTCGGCGCAATGGGTCTCGCGGTGCGTAGGGTCTGTGTTTGGAGCGCTTTCGCTCTGCTTGGGTGTGGAAGCGCCGAGCCTGCGGGTGTGGAGACCGCTGGGAGCTCCTCAGCGACTTCCGAGGAGTCGAGCACCGGCGGCGCGAGCACCATCGGGGCGTCCTCGGAAGCATCGAGCGATGGTGGGCCGACGAGTGGGTCTTCGAGCTCTGAGGGCGGGTCCACATCGGACACCGAAGAGTCCGGCACAACGGGGGAGGGTCCGCGTACCGACTGCGACCGGCTCGATGCTTTTGTCGACGAGCTCGCCCGAACGCCGCCCGAAATGATCCCCACGGAGATCGATACGTTCATTCGGGATGCTCAATACGGAGAGCACGGCCTTCCTCTACGTTGTGATGATCGGGTGGTCTTCGTTGCCGTCGGATCGGGGCCTCTGTCCGTCGCCGGCGATTTCAACGATTGGAGACCCCAGCCGATGACGCAGCCCGTCGAGGGGGCGCCGCTGCTCGTTGCGGAGGTGGCCGTGGACCAATCAGCAGGCCTATACAAGCTGGTGGACGAGGAGCTCTTTGTTGCCGACCCGCTCGCTCGTCGGTACGGATGGGACCGGTTTGGCGAGTTTTCGCTGGTCGACGCCGACCCGCAGCGGAGCCACCACGAGCGCTGGCCAGCGTTCTCCGACGCGGCCCCGCCCCTGCAGCCAAGAACCGTGCGTGTCTACGTGCCCGCTGCCGCCAACGCGGCGGAGAACGTCTCAGTGCTGGTCATGCACGACGGCCAGAACTTGTTCGCCCCCGACGCGAGCTTTGGGGGGTGGCGCGCGTCCCAGACTGCGGAGTTGATGATCACGCAGGCAGAGATCGAACCCGTTCTCATCGTCGCGATCGACAACACGCCGTCGCGCTTCGAGGAGTACACGCACGTCGCCGACGATATCGGTAGCGGTCCGGTTGGTGGCCAGGCCGACGACTACGCAGACTTCGTGGTCGATGGTGTGTTGCCGTTCATCGAGCAGCGATATCCGACGCGATTGGGCCCCGCAAACACGGCGGTGTTGGGCAGCTCCCTTGGCGGCCTTGTGAGTCTACACCTCGCACACCGCCACCCCGAGGTCTTCGGAGCGGTCGGCTCGATGTCGGGAACGCTAGGGTGGGGTACGTTTGGCCTCGACAACGAAACGATGATCGAGCGCTTTGCCGACGCTGCCCCCTCTGGGCTCGTGGTCTACGTCGACAGCGGAGGCGCGGGGCCGTGTCCGGGCGGGAGTGGGGACAACTACTGTGAGAACGTCGCCTTTGCCGATGTGATGCGATCCCAGGGTTGGGTCGATGAAGACGATCTGTTCTACCGGTGGGACCCAAGCGCGCCCCACAACGAGGCCGCGTGGGCGTCCCGGTTCGGTATCGCCCTTCGTTTGCTGCTCAACAACCCTTAGGAGCGCGGCGGCGGCGGCAGCCGGGGTGGCGGGGTCTGTCGCTTTGTCGGTACTCTCAGCTCGGATTCGGATGCGGAGCAACGCGACATTGGGGCGGCGAAGGCCGTGGGTACAGCAACGCTCCGGGCGCTCGGCCACGCACGTGAAGCTCGACGTCCAGTGCCGCACATGCGGCGGCGACAACTACGGTCGGCACAAGTACTGCGGGTGGTGCGGCATCGAGATGGGCACTTCAGGGTTGGCGGTCGACGATGTGACCGACCACGCTGCGGTCGGTTCGGCGGGCGCGGAATCGACGTCGACCGGGTCGGTCGCCAACGACCGAACCAACCCCGGAAGCGTTTCGGACGCAGACGCCACCGTCATGGAGCCGGTCGCGGCGGCCCACCTCGACGGGCTCATCGTGTCGATGCTCGGAGAACTCGATGGTGGTCGAGCGTCCCGGTCCAGCCCGGTCCTGTACCGTCTCGAGCTCGGGGAGCCGTTCGACGTGGACGGGCCTAGCATCGAAGCGCCTGGAACGTTCACGGCCACGGTCGAAGGGCTTCGTCTCGACTCCCTGGGGTCGCTCGAAGGGGTCTACCGGCGGGTGAGTCGCGATGAGAAACCCGTCGCGTATCGGCGTCTGCGCGTCATTCGAGAGCTCGGAACGTTCCAAGCGCTTGCACCGGGAGAGACCATCGCGGTTGGTCGCATGGCGATCCTCGATCACGTGCTCGTCCGCATCGAACCGGGCTGAGCGCGCCCTCGGTGGACGATGCGGCCCGCTGCGTGCATGATGCGGCCAATATGAAGCTCAAAGACATCGCGTCCACTCTCGCTGTCCTCGGTTCCGGAGCTCTCTTCCTTTCGGGCTGCGACAAAGAGAAGCCGGCGACCGAGGTCCCCGAGGCCGCCGCGCCCGCCGCTGACGCTGGCGAAGGCTCCTGCGCTGCCGACGATCACCCCGCCGACGGGCACTGTGGTGGCGACACGGCTGAAGCCGAGGGCGAAGGCTCCTGCGGAGGCGACAAGGCCGAAGGCGAAGGCTCCTGCGGAGGCGAAAAGGCCGAAGGTGAAGCTGAAGCCGAGGGCGAAGGCTCCTGCGGGGGCTGAGCAGCACCCGTCTCACAGAAAAGCCCGCGGCCAATCGCCGCGGGCTTTTCGTTGGTTGAGGAAGAGATAGAAGGTACCGAACGCAGAGTTCTCGAACCGCGGGGTTCTGCGCGACGCCACACCCCGAAGGGGATCGCGCAGAAAACCGGCACGGACTTTGGGCGTGAGGTACTCGCCTGCTAGTACCGCAGATCTGAAGTCCGTTCCGGGTTTCGGCAGAGCGATTCGCAGGAAGAGAGCGAAGCGTCCCGAAGGGATGCGCAGCGGGAGAGATAGAAAGTACCGAACGCAGATCTCGGTGACCGAGGGGTTC
>CAYGTG010000049.1:0-16725 GCA_964352485.1 uncultured Nannocystaceae bacterium
GACCGCACCATGACGCCACCGGGCTCCGCGTGAGGCCCAGCCCTCGGTGCCGACCGGCTGCGTTGCGGGTCATTCGATGCCCGCCTCAAGCTTGTTGCCGCGAACCACTCTGACGTCTCGCACGGTCTCTGCGGCGAGCCGATCGTTGTTGGCGGGTCCGTCGACCGTACACAACACGCCCTGGCCCCGGAACAGACGGGTCTGATCACACCGAAATCCGGGCGAGAATCGAGGAACTCCGGAACTCCGTGGCTCGGTCGATCGACTGATCGACTATCGACTCACCCAGGTCTCCGTTTAGGTCGACACCCACGCGTCGAACAGTCGAACGGTCGAACGGTCCGCGGGTTGGGTCGTATGAAGGCAACGCATCGAGGAACATAGGGTGCCCCGGACGACGGCTCCCCTTCCTTGCTCCCGGAGACATCGTTCGCAAAAAACGCACGTTCTCCGGCCGCGAGATGGTCAGCGGAAGAAGCGGAACGATCGCCGGCCACGACGCCGCCGCGCTGTAGACTCGTCTTGCCCATCGCCAGTGGTGCTTCGCGGCACCCAGATCGTCGTAGAGCCTCCAGGAACACGGCGACGTTTGCTCAGCTCCGCGAGGGTGCCCACGCGTCGTCGTGGACCTCGACGAGGGTCATCATCCCCGACTCGGCGTGCTCCAGAATGTGGCAGTGGACCATCCACTTGCCGACATCGGTCGGGACCAAACCGAGGTCGACCGTCTCGCGCCCGCGGATGAGCACGGTATCCCGGAAGAACGGTTCGTCCACCGGCTCACCGTTGCGCGCCAGCACCCGAAAGAACGTACCGTGCATGTGGATCGGATGCAGGCGTCCGGAGTCGTTGGAGAACCGCACCCGATGAAACCGGTGACGAACGAGATCCATCGAGATTGGATGTGCGTCGTGACCGGTGAAGGGCTGGTTGTCGAACATCCATTCGATGCCGTGCTCCCCACCTCGACGCGCACTCATCCGGTAGTCGTGGTGCATGGGCACATCGAGCCCCTCCTTCCATCGGGGCACATGTGCCGCCGCAGGGGAATCGAAACGCGGCGTGCCCACGGGCTCGCCGTCGACTTCGATCGCCGCGAGCACGTGAGGACGGGAGAGCGAGAACAGGTCCTGCACCGGGATCCGTTCGCTCGCCAGGTCGAATGTGATGTCGACGTCGAGCCGGTTGCCCGGCGCCATTTCGAATCGAGGCATGTCGATCGGAGCCCGAAGGTACTTGCCGTCGACCGCGATCAGCTTGGGGCGCAGCGAACCAAAATGCGGCACGACTGCACGTCCGTTGGCGCAGTTGAGCATCCGCAAACGAATACGCTCGCCCGGACGGACCCGAAGCACCTCGTCGCTGCGTCCGTTGACCGTGCGCATGCGTCCCCATCGCCCGTCATGCGCGAGGTCGTGCCGCGTGTTGAAGTTGCCGTCGATCTGCCCCGTGGGATCCAGCCGCCAGTCGTCGAGGACCCACAACACGTCCTGCGAATACGGGTCGGGGGCGGGATCCTCGACGATCAACACCCCGACGAGCCCGCGCTCGACCTGCTCGCTGCCGCGCACGTGCGGGTGGAACCAGTACGTGCCGGCATCCTTGGGTGTGAACTCGTAGTCGAACGTTCCGCCGGGCTGAACCGGCGGCTGCGTCACGTGGGGTACGCCGTCCATGGCGTTGGGCACCCGTACTCCATGCCAATGGATGGTCGTCGCCATCGGGAGCCGATTGACGAAGCGAGCCTTGAGCGTATCCCCGAGCCGGATCCGAAGCGTCGGGCCGGGGACTTGACCGTTGTACGCCCAGACCTGCATCGCTGGCTGCTCGCCGATCGCGAGTGTGGTCGGCGCAGCGACGAGTTCCACCTCGTGGACCCGGCCAGTGGCCGGTAGGTCGTCTGGATAGGCGCCGGCAAACTCGGCGAGCAGACGCTCCTGGGCGGTGAGCGCACGCGCCGGGGCCTGCCCCGACGAGGGCTGACCGCAGCCCACGGGCACAAGCGCAGCCCCCAAGGCGGCGCTGAAGCCCCGGCGGGTCCACGGGGCAAGCCCCCTATCCTCTCGGTCCTCCATGGCTCACTCCGAAGCGGGAAGCTTCCCACCCACGGCCCGCTCGAGTTCCGCGAGCGCAACCTCGACGTCGCGCCGCGCCTCGATGAACTCCTCCTGCACCTCGGCCTGCTCCGCCCGCAGCTCAAGCAGATCATACGCGCTCAAGAGCATGGCGTTGTAGCGCTCGGCCGCTCGCGCACCCACGGTCTGCCGGCGAGGCAGGACGGTCTCTTGCAGGTACGCCAGCTTGCGGGTGGCGGTCACGAGATCCATGCGCTCGGTCCGGATCTCCGCCCGGGCCATCACCGCCGTTTGCTCAAGCTGATGCTGGGCCCCGCGGACATACGCCTGCAGCTTTGCGAAGTCGGCGTGGCCAGGGTCGAAGATCGGGATCTCGAGCGATAGTTCCGGGCCGAGCACCCACTCGTGGCCGGCGTCCGTTCCGACCTCGTTGCGACCCACCAGACCAACCTCCACGTTCGGGATCACGCCCCGACGCCGAAGCTCTAACGCGTACGTCACCGACTCGACCTGGGCTCGAGCCGCCGACACATCCAGGCGCTGCTCGACGCCCAGCGTTTCGAGGTTCGCCAGCGCGCTCTCTTCGACCTTCGGCGCCTCCTGGGCTTGGGCAAGCCTCCAATCCAACTGCTTTCCCCAAAGCCCCAGGAGCACATTGAGGTGCTCACGCGCATGCACGACTTCGAGTTGGTGCTCCGCAAGTTGCAAGCGCGCGTGATCGAGGTCAGCCGCAAACAGCTCGCGGTCCAGGTCGGCGATGTTCCCCGCCTCGTGTTGGAGTGTCGCGAGATCATTGGCGACCTCCGCCGTTTGCGTCATCACCCGGGCCAGCTCGGCCGAGTCCACCGCACGACGAAGCTCCGCGTAGGCGACCTTCACGTCTCGGACCAGGCCCAGCGTCGCGTCGGCCACCACGACCACGGTCTGTCGCAGCTGGGCTTTCGCCACCCGACGCTTGGCCGGGATCAGGAATGCCGACAGCAGGCTCTGCGAGATGCCGAAGCCTCCTCCCAAGCCGTTGCCCTTCGTTGACCCGACGAGTTCGAGGCCAAGGGTTGGGTTCTGCAGCAGACCCGCTTGCACGAGGTCGGCCTGGGCCACGCCGAGATCCTCGAGCGTCACCCGCAGCTCACGGTTGTTGAGCACCGCGATCTGGACCGCCCGGTCGGAGGTGATCGGGTCGCGAAGCAGCGCCTCGACGCGGTCTTCGATCGCCGCCCGACTCTCCTCGTCCTGCTTGGAAGAGATGACATCCTGCGGGCCACCGCGCTCCGCCAAGATGTCTCCGACCTCGTCCCGGTTTTCCGCCGGCTTCGTGGTGGCGCAACCCGAGGCGAACAACGCGAGGCACAGAGCCGCATACGTTCCGGACTTCACGGCGCGTCTCCTTCCTGGCCTGCGTGCCCTTCGTGGGACGGCTCGGGCTCCGGTTTTGGATCCGGTTTCGCTTCAGGCATCTTGTGGCCGCCGTGTCCCTTGTGCCCGGCATGCGGGTCTTTGGCGTCCAACTCGGCCGCGTCGAATGCCGAGCCCTCGAAGGGGCTGGACGGTGCCGTCCACGCTGTCGGAGCGTTGGATGCATCGGCAGGGTCCGCACCGGCGGGCGCCGGCGGAAGCCCTGCTTTGCACGCCGTCAGCGAGATCACAGCCAACGCGAGAACCGTTCGTTCGATCGATTGTTTGATCATTCGTTCGCCCTCCAACTCAGACCTTGATCCCGTCTCGCCGCAGCTCTTCGGCTCCGGCGAGGTCTGCTTGGGTGCCCGGCGGATTCTCGTACCAACCCGGGTCGTCTTCGTAGCCCCCCGCGTCGTCACGCACCTTCACGATCGTGAACATGCCGCCCATGGTGATGTAGTCGTGCGGGCCTTCGGCCCCCACCATCGGGATGCTGTTGCCGGGAACCTTCATGCCCATTGTGGCCATGTCGCCCATCCCCTCCTGCCCCATCGTCATGTACCCAGGCAGCAGCTTGCGAGCCTTCGCGTCCACCGCCTTGGTCCCCTTGACGCCGATCATGTTGGGGATCTCGTGTCCCATCTGGTTCATGACGTGGTGGGTCATGTGGCAGTGCATCGCCCAATCGCCGGGCGCATCGGCCACAAACTCCACATCCCGCGTGCTTCCAGTCGGCACGAGAACTGTGGTCTCGGGCCACTGCGCGCTGGTGGGCAGTCGGCCACCGTCGGTCGCGACGATCTTGAAGTAGTACCCGTGCAGGTGGATTGGGTGGTGATCCATCCCGCTGAGGTTGCCGACGCGAATCCGAACCCGCTCGCCGGTCTTGCAGACCAAGGGCGGGGTGCCCGGGTAGGTCTTGGCGTTGATCGTCAGGATGTTGAAGTCCGTCATCTCGTTGGGATCGGGTCGCGCGGCGCCCGGCTCGATGCTCCACTCGCTGAGCATCAGGACGAAGTCGCGATCGACCGCGTACCCCGGCGGAGGTCGGCGCGGATGCACGACGATCATGCCGATCATGCCCAGCGCCATCTGGGTCATCTCGTCATGATGGGAGTGGTACATGAACGTGCCGTTCTGCCGGAACGTCCACTCGTACTTGAATGTCTCGCCCGGCATGATCGCGCGCTGGTTGAGCCCCCCGACGCCGTCCATCCCGTTGGGCAAGAAGATGCCGTGCCAGTGCACCGTCGTCGGTGCTTCGAGCTTGTTTGTGACGTAGATCCGGACGCGGTCACCTTCGACCGCTTCGATCGTCGGCCCATGCACCTCGCCGTTGTAGCCCCAGCACTTCGCGGACAGGCCGGGCGCGAACTCGTGGTCGACCTCTTCGGCTATGAGGTGGAAGATCTTGACGCCGTCGACGACCTTGAACGGCAGGGTCGAGCCTCCGGGCGTGAACGTTGGCTCGTAGTCGACGCCGGGCTGACCAGGAGTCTCGGCTGCGCGGTCGGGTCCGCCCGAGTAGGTACGGTCCCAGGCATGGCCCCGATTCGGGGCAGCTTTTGCCGATCGAGACGCGAGTACAGCAGCCCCGCCGGCCACAGCTGCCCCGGCGAACAGCGCCTGCCGCCGCGACAGCGCGGCCGACGCGGTCGCGCCAGAGGTCGCGGAGGGTTGTTTCGGAAGCTTCTTGGCCATGGACGTGCGACAATATGTCGCATGGGTGCCCGCTTCGCAAGCTCGTCAGTCGAGCGCCTACGGTGATCGAATCCCGCCCGGGCGGCGCCGCGTCGTCCCGCGGTCGCTGGAAGGCCTGTCGCGGTGTGCCCGCTGACGGCGACGGGTCAGTTGTGACGGTGGCCCTCCCTAGAGAGCAACGTTGTTCAGAAGTTTACCGACACAGGGGAGTTCATCCTCGAGTTCGGCGGTCCCGGCAGCGAAGCGGGGCAATTTTCCGGGGTTTGGGGGATGTCGACCGACTCGGTCGGGCACCTCTACGTCGCCGACAGCGGAAACGGCCGGGTGCAGGTCTTCTCGAGCGGAGGCGTCGTGGTCGACGAGTGGTCCGGCTTCACCAAGCCAACCGGCGTATTCGTCGATGCGCAGAACAGGATCTACGTTTGTGATTCCCTGGCTGACGCCGTGGTGATCTTTGACGTGACAGGAGTGCTGCTCGAGACGTGGGAGCTGCCGCGCATTGTGGGTTCTGCGTCCGAGCCCGAGGACATCGTCATCACCGCAGACGGCATGCACATCTACCTCGGTGACGTGCTCAACCACCGTGTGATCCACCTGACCCGGCGCTAGCACAGGCGCGCATTCGCCATGTCATAGGCTCCCCCCGCGAGGCCGTCCCTGGCCTTGGCGGACCTCAAGCCAACGCCGGCAGCACAAACAACGGCGCGAACCCACTTCCGGGGGTACGGAAGTTCGTCACTTGCCCGCGGTACACCCGGGCGGCGAACAACAGGACCTCGCCGCCGTAGGTGTACGCGCGGATGTCGACCTTCATCGTGGTGGCCTCGCCGTCGACGTTGACGACGCGCTCGCTGGGCGCGATGAGCTGCTGGGCAACGTACTCCCCCTGCAGGACCTCTGCGAAGACCTTGCGGGTGATCTTCCGCCCTGCGTAGGTCGCCCGGCTCCCGAAGCCGGTCGCGGGCTTGAAGAACAGCTGTTTGCGGTCTGCCCAAAGTGCTTCGGCGTCCTGGGGGAGGACCCGGCGCGTGGTCGGGACGGCGGCAGCCAGCAGGTCGCGTTCACGTTGGGCGACGCCGAACTCGCGAAGCCGCTCGGGGTCGGACAAGACTTCGAGGTTTCGCTTGTCGGCGAGCACGGCGTAGGCGGCCGGGTGCGGAGTCACCACTGTCTTCCCGGTCTCCCACGCTTCGCGGACGGCCGCGGCGGTGTCCGACTCGAGGTAGAAATCCGTCAGCCGGTTGTAGATCAGGTCCACGGCGTCGCCGCGATGCGTGATCAGGCCACCGTCGCTCTGCAAGGCTTCGGGGCCCACGACACGCGCGTCGATTCCGTTGCGCTCGAGGAGTGCCGCAAACAGCAGCATCTCCGGATACAGGAACTGAGCGGATGGGTCCTCGTCGACAATGACCACCCGCCGCAGCGCGGGGCGCCCCGCCGCGCTGGCCTCCTCGCGGAACATGTCCACGATCGAGGCCTCGACCGCCCCCTCGTCGAGTGCGGTCCGCATCAGCGGCTGGACTTCAGGGCAGCACGCCACCTGCGCTCGGGCCAGGGCGAGGTTGAGCATGATGCCGCCGGCGTTCGTATTGATCTCGATGAGCTTGGGGCCGTCGGGAGCGAGGTGGAAGTCGTAGCCGAACAACACCCCCTTGGCGGTCGTGGCGACGCGAGCGGCTGGCGGTGCGTTGGCGTGAACCGCCGCCCGATAGGCGTCGTTGCGGCCCACGCTCTCGAGGGCCCGGATGGTCTCGACGATTGTGGACACCTGCTCGGCCCCGATGAACACCGGACCGCTCGAGAACACGTTGGGCATCCCATCGCGAAGCAGCGCCGAGGCGTTCTGCAGCTGGTCGTCGAGTTGCGCCGCGAGTGCCTCCGCATCCGTGGTGATGCACTGGCACCCGCGATTGAGGGTGTGCACGCGCTTGTCGTCTTGCATGACGGTGGCACTACAACACGACCTCCGAAGCGAGCCTACTTCGTGATGCGAAGAAGGCATCGAAGGCCGAGGCCGCGCAGGACTTTCGCGAACCCCTACTCCTGCGAGGGCCACGTTCAGATCGAAATGGCGAACTTTTCACGACGGAAAACAAGGACGGAAGGCTTCGGTGGAGGCACCCTTTTCATTGGCCTCTGGATGGGGCTGTGCGGATGCGGTTCCGACGACGCAGAGGCCATCCTGCACCAGATCGACGATTCACAGCTCGTCATAGGCGAACTCCAGGTCGAAGTGGGCGCGCACGCAGACCTCGCCAACCGCACTTCCGACCTCGTGGAACTTCAGGACAGCGAAGCCGGACATGAGGAGGCGCTCCACGGCCACTTGGAGGACCTCAAGCACGGTATCGGGGATATGGGGATGTGCGAGGACGTTGACCCCGACCTACTCGACTCGATGTTCGGGACGCGTGGCACATGTGACGAAGAGCGCGGCCGTCACCATGACGCGATGATGACGGAGACCAACGTCACTGACGCCCGTGCGGAGGAGCAACGGCACCAAGTCCAGATGACGGACTGCCTGATCGAGCTGGACGAGATGATGCAGGAGATGAGGCGGGACACAGGCACGGCCATGTGTCCCCAGCACCACGGGATGGACGGCCACCACGGCTCCTGACCCGCGGCACGGTGAGCCGCCCACGCAACCTAGACGAAGATCCCCGTGGTCCTGTAACCGAGGAGGTCACACGTCCGCGCAAGAGCATCGGTCATGTCCTCCTTGCGAGCGCGTCCCACCGCACTAAAACGTCTACATCCGGCCGACCTCGAGCGCCGAACTCCCAAGGAAAACGACATGACGAACGACGAAGCCACCGCCAACCAAGGCCTACGAATCAAACCGCTGGGGCATGCAATGGCGTTGTTCCTCGGCATCTCATATCTGCTCTGCATCGCATTTGGGTTGGCGATGCCCGAAGGGGTCCACATGCACACCGCCTGGTCGCCGCTGCTGCCGGGCTTCGAGTGGCTCACGGTCCCTGGTTTCTTCATCGGGCTCGTCGAATCGTACCTCTACGGCTGGTACTTCGCGCTCATCTTCGTCCCGCTCTATCGCAAGTTCGACAAGTGAACCCGCGATAGGCGGCGTCGACCCGAAACTCGGCTACACGTCGCTGTTGCGAAGGCGTAGGGCGTTGCCGATCACCGAGACCGAACTGAGGCTCATGGCCGCGGCCGCGAACATCGGCGAGAGCAAGATACCGAACACGGGGTACAGAATCCCTGCAGCCACCGGTACGCCCGCGGTGTTGTAGGCGAAGGCGAAGAACAGGTTTTGGCGGATGTTCGCCATCGTTTTTCGAGACAACCGACGGGCCCGAACGATTCCGCGCAGGTCTCCCTTGACCAGCGTAACGCTGGCGCTCTCCATCGCGACATCGGTCCCGGTCCCCATCGCGATGCCCACGTCGGCGCCGGCCAGCGCGGGCGCATCGTTGATGCCGTCGCCCGCCATCGCCACGATGTGCCCTTCGGCCTGAAGGGCGGCGACCTTTGCTGCCTTTTGGTCGGGAAGCACGCCAGCGATCACATCGTCGATGCCAAGCTTGGCCGCGACGGCCTTCGCCGTAGTCTCGCTGTCGCCGGTCAGCATCACAACACGCAGCCCCTCTTCACGCAGCGCCTTGATCGCCTCGGGCGTACTCTCCTTGATCGGGTCGGCCACGCCGATGATGCCCGCGAGTGCTCCGTCCACGGCCACGAACATCACCGTTTGTCCCTCGGCGCGCAGAGCCTCGGCCCGCTCCCGAAGTGGCTGAGCATCCACGGAGACCTCCTGCATCATCGCCAAGTTTCCAAGCGCCACGTCGCGACCTTCGACCATGCCCCGGACGCCCTTGCCGGTGACCGACGCGAAGTCGCGGGCCTCGGCCAAGTCGTGCTCGCGGGCCTGCGCGCCGCGAACGATGGCCTCGGCCAGCGGGTGCTCACTGCCTCGCTCCAGGGCCGCGGCCAACCGCAGCAGCGTGCCTTCGTCCGTGCCCTCGGCCGGCTCGACGGCCACGAGGGAAGGCTTCCCTTCGGTCAGGGTGCCCGTCTTGTCGACTACAAGCGTGTCGACCTTGCGCAAGACCTCGATCGCCTCCGCATTCTTGAACAGCACCCCAATCGACGCCCCTTTGCCCGTGGCGACCATGATCGACATCGGCGTCGCGAGCCCCAGCGCGCAGGGACACGCAATGATGAGTACGGCCACCGCGTTGATCAGCGCGTACGCCATCGCCGGATCCGGGCCAAGCACCGCCCACACGGTGAACGTGACGACCGAGGAGAGAATCACCGCCGGAACGAAATACGACGCAACGATATCCGCGAGCTTCTGGATCGGCGCCCGGCTGCGTTGCGCCTGGGCGACCATCGTGACGATCCGCGACAGCAGCGTCTCGGATCCCACCTTCTCGGCCCGCATGACCAAGCCTCCGGTGCCGTTGACGGTCGCACCGATGATCTTGTCGCCCGGAGCCTTCTCCACCGGGATCGGCTCTCCGGTCACCATAGATTCGTCGACGTGGCTGGTGCCCTCGAGCACTTCGCCGTCGACCGGGACCTTCTCGCCCGGGCGCACCCGCAACCGGTCCCCCCCTTGAACCTGGTCCAGCGGAACATCCGCCTCGCTGCCGTCGTCTTGCAGCAGACGGGCTGTCTTAGCCGCCATCCCCAGCAGAGCTTTGATCGCCGCGCCGGTCTGGCTGCGGGCCTTGAGCTCCAACACCTGTCCGACCAGGATCAGCGTCACGATCACGCCGGCGGCCTCGAAGTACACCGCGACCTCCCCGCCGTGACCGCGGAACGACGGAGGAAAGACGTCGGGCACGAGCGTCGCGACCAGGCTGTACACGTAGGCCACGCTGACGCCGAGGCCGATGAGGGTGAACATGTTGAGGCTCTTGTTCTTCACCGAGCGAACGGCACGCACGTAGAACGGCCAGGCCGACCACAGGCAGACCGGGGTGGCCAGGGCCAGCTCGATGAACGCCCGCGTCCTTCCTGGAAGCAGGCTGGAGATTGGGCGCCCCGGGAGCATGTCGATCATGACGATCGCCACCAGCGGAATCGAGAGCGCGCCGGCAAACCACAGGCGCCGCGTCATGTCCCGCAGCTCGGGGTTGTCCTCATCGTCCTCGAGACTCGCGTCCCGGGGCTCGAGGGCCATCCCACACTTGGGGCAATCGCCCGGTCCGATCTGCTCGATCTCCGGATGCATGGGGCACGTGAACACCGTGCCTTCGGGCACCTCCACCGGCGGAGCCCGCTCACCCAAGAACTGGTCGGGATCGGCCACAAAACGCTCGCGGCAACGGGCCGAGCAGAAGTCGTACGTCCTGCCGTCGTGCTCCGCGCGATGCGGGCTGGGTGGCTCCACGGTCATGCCGCAGACAGGGTCCGTGGTGGAGGACGATGGGTGGGAAGTCGATTCAGGCATCAGGCGTTTCCTCGAGATCGGATGCGACGGCACGAAGGCGCTTGGCCAACTGGCGTTCTTCCACGGCGCAATACAGGACCGGAACGACAAACAGCGTGAGCAGCTCGATTGCCATCCCGCCCACAGACGGCAGCGCCATCGGCATCATGATGTCGGCCCCACGGCCCTGCGAGGTGATCACCGGCAGCAAGGCCAGGATCGTGGTGGCGGTGGTCATCAGACACGGCCGGACGCGCCTGCTCCCGGCCTCGAGGGTACGGCGCCGCACCTCCATCACCGTCTTGGGCGGATCCTCCTCGAACCGCTGCTTGAGGTACGTGGAGATCACCACGCCGTCATCGGTCGCAATGCCGACCAACGCGATGAAACCGATCCACACTGCGACCGACATGTTGATGGTTTGGACCTGAAACAGGTCCCGCATCGGCGTCCCCAGTACTTCGACGTCCAGAAACCATGGCTGGCCGTAGAGCCACAGCAGGATGAAGCCACCGGAGACCGCGACCGCCACGCCGGTATAGATGATCGCCGTCGTCGCGACCCGGTGGAACTGCAGATAGAGCAGGATGAAGACCAACGCCAGCGCGATAGGGATCAACATCATCAGCCGTTTCTCGCTGCGAATCTGATTCTCGTACGAGCCCGCAAACTCGTAGCTGACCCCCGCGGGGACCTCGAGTTCACCGCTTTCGATCTTCGCTTCGATCATCTGTTGCGCCTGCTCGACCACTGCGACCTCTGCGATGTCGGGCTGCCGGTCAAACAGAACGTAGCTGGTCAAGAACGTATCCTCAGACTTGATGACTTGAGGACCTCGCACGTACTGGATGTGGGCCAGCTGGGTCAGCGGGATCTGTTCCCCACCTGCGGCCGGCACGAAGACCCGGTCCAAGGCCTCGAGGCTGTCGCGCTCCTCCCTCATGTAGCGGACGCGCACTGGATAGCGCTCTCGCCCCTCGACCGTGCGGGTGAGGGTCATCCCTCCCAAGGCCACCTGGAGAACGCTCTGCACGTCGACGATGGTCAATCCAAACCGGCCGATAGCCTCCCGGTCGAGTTCGATCTCCAGATACGGCTTCCCGACGACCCGGTCCGCGAACACCGTCTCCGGGCGGATCGTCGGTACACCCTGAAGCACCTCTTCGAGGCGCAGGCCAAACGCCTCGATCGCCTCGAGCGTGGGGCCGTGTACCTTAATCCCCATCGGAGCCCGCATGCCGCTCTGCAACATCACAATGCGTGCGCCGATCGGCATGAGCGTGGGGGCACTGGTGACGCCGGGACGTTCGGCCGCGGCGACGATTTCGGTCCAGATGTCCGCAGGCGACCGAATATGATCGCGCCACTGCCGAACACGGGACCCGTCGTCGGCGACCTTGTACTCGGGAACGTAGGTGATGACGGTCTCCAACATCGACAGCGGCGCTGGATCGAGGGCCGTGTCGGCGCGTCCGAGTTTCCCCACCACCCGGTCGACCTCAGGGATCTGAGCGATCGCCGCGTCAATTCCAGAGAGCTGTTCGAGGACCTCTCCCATCGATGCGTGCGGCATCGTCGTGGGCATGTACAAGAACGAGCCCTCGTCGAATGGCGGCATGTACTCCCGCCCGAATCCGGGAAACGCATGCGCAACCTTCGAGACGGGTTTCGTCGTGCGAATCTCCTGCGGGAGCTGGCCGAATAGGGTGTCGAACCCCAGCCAGGCGGTGGTTCCAAACAACACCATCGACGCTGGAAGCACCAAGAACACAGCTTTGTGCCGCAAGATGGCCGACAGCAACCGAGGGTAGATCGACTCGAACAGCCGGAAGGTGCCCATCACCAGCAGGATGAGGCCTCCGACGAATAGGACGTTGACCGCGAGCCCCTCCCCCCGGCCTAGCGGGAGCCAATCCTCGGCGAGCAAGAAGGTCACGGCGATGATGGCAAGCAGGTTCTCAGCCACCGTGATGCCGCGGCTCACCCCGCGATTCAGCAGCGGCCGCGCAAGGCGATAGAGACCGAGCCCGAGCACGAAGGAGCCTCCCAGCAACGAATACGGCAGCAGCAGGCCACCCAACCCGAGCAAGACCCAATCCCGCGCATGTTCGGCGCGGAACAGGGACCGAGCGACGCGGCGAATACCCGTGCTGGAGGTGACAGGCGCGGTGGGGCGCTCGCGAAACACGACCAGCGCCGCACCCGGGAGCACGAGCAACGCAAGCAGAAGGACTCCGCCCATCGCAAACGTCTTCGTGAACGCGAGTGGTCCGAACAGCCGTAGTTCCGTGGAGGAAAGGCCGAAGACGGGCAGGAAGCTGACCACCGTCGTGAGCACCGAGGTGACGACCGCCGGCGCGACCTCGGCTGCGGCTCGGCGCACCACGACCGCCCGCGAGGCTCCGGGCGGGGCATCTTCGAGGTGCTGGCTGATGTTCTCGACGAAGACGATGCCGATGTCGACCATCGTCCCGATGGCGATCGCGATGCCGCCCAGGGCCATGATGTTGGCATCCACCCCGGAAAGCTTCATCGCGACGAAGGCCGCGAGAACCCCCAGCGGAAGCATCATCGAGATCAACATCGAGCTGCGCATGTTTCGCAACATGACCAACACCACGATGACGGTGATGAGGATCTCCTGAAAAAGCGCGGTCGAGAGCGTGCTGAGCGTCTCTTCGATTAGCGTGGTCCGGTCGTAGAACGGAACGACGGTGACCTTGCTGACCGTGCCGTCTTCGAGGGTGCGACTGGGAAGGCCCGCCTGAATCTGCTTGACCTTCTCCTTGACCGCCGAGATGACGGCCAACGGATTCTCCATGTAGCGGGCGACGACAACACCACCCACCGCTGGAGCGCCCTCGTCGTCGAGCGCTCCCCGGCGCAACGCTGGGCCCATCGAAACCCGTCCAACATCCCGAACTCGGATCGGGGTGTGCTCGCGAGCGACGACGACGGTTGCCTCCAAGTCTTCGAGCGTCTTGATGAACCCGAGCCCGCGCACCATGTACTCGACGTTGTTGACCTCGAGCGTACGGGCGCCGACATCGAGGTTGCTGTTGCGGACCGCGCCCGCCACCTGGGCGAGCGTGACGCCGTGTGCCCGCATCGCCTCCGGGTCGACGTCCACCTGGTACTCCCGTACAAACCCGCCAACCGAGGCCACCTCGCTGACGCCTTCGACAGACTGCAGCGCGTAGCGGACGGTCCAGTCCTGGATACTCCGGAGCTCATCGGGGTCCCAGCCGCCGACGGCTCTTCCTTCCGGGTCTTGGCCTTCGAGTGTGTACCAGAAGATCTGCCCCAAAGCCGTGGCATCGGGGCCGAGAGTGGGCGTGACTCCGTCGGGGACGGTCCCCGGTGGCAGAGATGCCAACTTTTCCAGCACACGCGATCGTGACCAGTAGAACTCGACGTCGTCGCCAAAAATGATCGAGATCGTGGAGAACCCAAAAGCCGACGAGCTACGGATCGTTCGCACCCCGGGAATGCCGAGCAGCGCCGTCGTCAGCGGGTACGAGACCTGGTCTTCGATGTCTCGAGGCGAGCGTCCCTCCCACTGCGTGAAGATGATCTGCTGGTTCTCGCCAATGTCCGGAATGGCATCCACGGGAACCGGATCGCGGGGCATCGAACCGCTGTCGAACGAGAAGGGCGCGACATAGATGCCGCCGGCGACGAGCATCGTCGCAAGCAGAAACACAATGAGCTTGTTCTCGACGAACCATCCGATGAGAGCCTCCCAAGCATCACGCGGTGCATCGCCGTCAGGCTGATGATCAGCGTTCAATGTTGATGCCCTCCCGCGGCCGGTCGCCCGGCCCTGGCCGCCCTGGCGGACGGGGGCCTGAGGTAGGCGCCCGGGCCGACCTCCTTCCGAATCTCACCGCAGTCCAGCATAGAGGCACCGAAGTACGGGTTGTCGACCACGGTGCCCTGCTGCAACCAAAGCGCGCCCTCGTTCCGTGAAGCCATCGGGCAGTGTGCCAGGTGGACCGCCCCCTCGAGCGGGTTTCCAAATCGACCCATCAGCCCAATGACGGCCTCGCTCAGGGGCTCAAACCCCGCTCGAGCATCTTCGAGCGTCTGTGCCTTGGAGACATGTTGCCCGTGACCACGCAGCGCGACCGAGCTCTCCGACCACGCCTCCTTGGCCTCCGTCGGGCGCGTCATCTTCGCCCCGACGACCGCATCGGAGAGCTCCTCCGCGGAGGTCTTGGCTCGTTCCAGGTCGTCGTCGGCAAGCGCCACCTGGACGGCCAGATACGCAGTGACAACCGGGGCGAATACCTGTCGTCGCTCGTCGGATAGCTCGACAACGCTGTCCCAGACTCCCTCTTCGCTGTCGTCGGCGGAGGTCATCATGCTGGCCCCACCCCGAATCTGAAGGTCGGCGTCGAGCGCAAAAGCACCTCGCGTCACGACCCTCTCCCCCTCTGAGAGGCCGGCGACGACTGGGTAGAACTTGCCGAGTCTGGGACCCAGCCGAACGACTCTAGCTTCGTAGACAAGCCGGTCCTCGGAGTCCAGTTCCACGTAGACCACCGCGCGACGACCGGTGAACAGCGGCGCGGTCGAGGGGACGACCAGCGGCGTCGGCGATCCATCAGGATGTTTCGTTGCGACCGTTGCCTCGGCGAACATGCCGGGCCGAAGGCGGCCATCGCGGTTGTCGAGCTGGACACGAACCCGCGCGGTGCGGCGCTTCGCATCGAGGATGGGATCGATGAACGTGACGGTGCCCTCAAACACTTCATCAGGCACCGCCTCTACCGAGACCTGCACTGTCTGCCCAAGCGAGAGTCGGGCCAGATCGCTTTCGTAGGCATCGAGCTGCACCCAAAGCGTATTCAGGTTGGCGATGCGATACAGAGAGGCCCCGGTTGTGATGTACACCCCCTCGGTGGCGACACGCTCGATGACCGTACCCGAGAACGGAGACCGGATCGCCACCGCGCGGGTGGGCTTTTTCTGCCGTTCCATTTGGGTGATCTCGGCGTCTGGAACGCCGAGCAATGCGAGTCTCTCGCGAGCGGCGTCGAGGGCTGCGTCGGCAGCCCAACGGGAGGTCTCCGGGCTGTCACGCATCCGATCGACCTGCCGCTTCGCGACGAGCAGATCCTGATGGGCAGCGAAGACCTCGGGACTATAGAGGGTCGCAATGACCTGTCCCTTGCGAACACGTTTTCCGGTTTCTCTGACCCGTAGCTTGTCGATGCGTCCGCCGATCCACGACGTCACGGTCTTGAGCGAGGCCTCGTTGGGCTCGATCCGCCCCAGGAGTCGCAGGTCCGCCGTCGCATGCGCCTGGCGACGGACCTTGGCCGTGGTCAATCTCGACAGGACCCGTGCCCGCTCCGAGAGCACGATACGGTCAGCCGCAACGGCCAGGTCATCGCCGCCGTCCTTCGACACCGGGATCAGTGTCATTCCGCAAATCGGGCATTGTCCCGGCTCAGGTTGTTGAATCTGTGGGTGCATCGAGCACGTCCAGGTGGCGGCGACCCCGGGCGTGTCGTCAAGTGCGTGCGTTGGGTCCTTCGGCTCCTCGCCGGACGAGAACAACGCCAGAGTGCCCGCGCCGAGCCCGAAGCCTACGACGACGAAAACCGCCGACCGCATCAAGCCCCGCGACTCGGCCGGCGCTTGCGCAGCGGGTCTCGGCTGGTCCTCTGGAACCGAGTCGGGTGAATCCGACCGCGCTGGCATCGGGCCGTCATCATCCAAGGTGTCAGGGTCAACGTTGGTCGTCATCGGAAACTGCCTTCGGTAGTTGGGATGTGGGATGTGAGGTGCGGACCGGCCGGCCAACGGCGCGCTCCAGCCGTGCCAGTTCGGTGCCGTAGTCGGCCTGCGCAGCGAACCGCTCGCCACGGAGCCCCAGGAGCGCCTGCTCGGCCAACAGCAGCTCGGCCACCGTCGCCCGGCTGGACGCAAAGCTGGCCAAGACCGACTCGAAGGTGGTCTCAGCCTGAGGGATCAGGGTGCTTCCGTAGAAGTCGACCCGGCGGACGGCATCGTCCACAAGCGCCGCGCGCTCTCCGACCTGGGCCGCAACGCCATTGCGGGCATCCAGGGCCCTCGAGCGCAGCGCAGCTCCCCGGGCACGAGCCTCCGCCTCCCCAGCTTTGTAGGCCCGGGACC
>CAYGTG010000050.1:0-2489 GCA_964352485.1 uncultured Nannocystaceae bacterium
AAGCACCCCGAGGCAAGGAGCTGCTGATCGTGCTCCTGCGCTACATCGCGAAGGCCTCCCGCGACCTGCAGCTCTCCGAATTCCGTGCCATTCTTGATGGGCAGGCGCCCATTGCCGAGGCCGTGACCATGACCATCGAAGAACAACTCCACGCTGAAGGACACGCAAAGGGCCTCGTGCAGGGCAAGGTCGAGGGCAAGGCTGATGCGCTCCTCGTCATCCTTCGTGCACGCGGCCTACATGTTGCCGTAGACGTCCGAACGCGCATCGAGACCTGCGGAGACGCGGAGACGCTCGACCGCTGGCTCGTCCGCGCGGCGACTGTGTCTGAGTCGGAGGACGTCTTCGACGCCTGACCTACCTCGGACGCCGCGACCCCGCCCGCACCGTCCATCGACGCAGGTGCGCCGCGAACACGCGACTGAACGGATCGTCGTGACGATCGACGAAGCCGGCGAACGTCTCGAAGTCGACAACGCGTTCGCCCGGGGACTTCTCCGGCTGCACGTAGATCACCTCGATCGGCGCATCGAGCCCTGTCGTCTCGACCGAACCGAGCTTCTTCCGAAGCCCGCGCTTCGGAGTCGGGAACACGAACGTCTCCAGGTCCGAGGGCAGAGAAAGAAAGCCAGCGCGCCCAAGCTCGGTGAGCAAGTGGGAGTACTTCTGGTGTGCGGCGCTGGCCAACGCGATCTGCAACACGCCCTCGACCACCGCCCGGAATCCGAGCTGCTTCGAGGCTCGGAGGTACTCGTCCTGAGCAGCCCTCCTCGAACCGGCATCGGTCTTGAGTTCGACGAAGAAGACTCGAGAGCGGTCCTTGGCGAACAAACAGTAGTCGAGCTTCACGGACTGGTTCGTCGGCTTGTCGGGCCAGATCAGGTCGCGCTTGATCGGTAGCTCGGGGATGACGAGCTCATCCAACTCAACCCCGGAGATCGCCGCGATCACCTCTGGCAGGTACACAGCGAAGAAGATGTCCGCCCGGCGCTCCAGTTGGTAAGACACCATGAACCCCACCGCCCTCTACTCCGGCCCACTCTCCTCTCGCATCAGACACCTCAGCTGCCGGCGCTCCAACTGCCCGCTCCCCACGTCGAACCGAAGCTCTGACCCAACCCCAACCCGAGCCTCCCCCGACTCGATCCAAACCCGCAGAAACGGCGGCGCTCCCGAAGCGGGCGCCGTCCGCTCCCTGTCCGTATCCAGCCAGGCCGGCTCCCACCCGTGGTCCGCGAGCTCGAGATACCCAAAGCGCTCGCTGCGAGTCACGATGCCCTCGCTCACGCGCGACAGATCCAAGTGCTGGAGCTTCCACGACGTGTCGTCGCCCCAGTGGCAGCCCCACACGAAGCCGAAGTCCCCGTTCGGCAACTCGCTGTCCGGGTTCCAATGCTCGCTGCCCGGGATGATGCGTCCGTCGTGGATGTCCCACCAATCGGGCACGTAGAACCCAACCGGGCAGAAGCCCCTGTCCTCTTCGTTCTCCTCTGCGATCACTTCCCCCGTGACCAAGTCCAGCACCGCTGTCGTCTCGTAGTCTCGGGAGATGAGGGCAAGCTCTCGATCGCACTGACGGAATGGTTCGAACGTCCGGTACAGGGCGAGATTTCGAACGTAGGAAGCGGCCGGGACGAGCCCGTGCTCCCCGCGTCGGCACACCTCCACCGCTGTCGAAGGCATCACACCCTCGCCACCCGAGATCTCGCTTGTGCGCACGGCCCATGCATCGCGAGGCTTGGGGAGCGACGGGATCTCGAAATCCGTTTCAACCACCGTTTCGCGGACCACGAACCCGCCGTCATGGTAGCAGCGGGCCCAGTTCTCCCCGTGCATCTCGCGAGCGCTGAGCGTCACGATCTCCGCCTCGGCTTCGGCGCATGTCCGGAACGTCCCGAGGTACACATCGTCCGTTCGGCCGCTGCTCACCCCGTAGACTCGGAAGACCACGTCGCCGCGCATGGCCTGATTCTACAGTGCCGAACGAGGCAGTGGTTTTCAGGCCGTCCGGAGGCCTCTGGGAGTAGGACGTGTTGCGGACGCAGCAGCGCTTGCACTCGCGCTCGTCGTGGAGCTGCGGCTCCTTGTAGGCGGAGTGGAACTCCGTCTCGAGGGGCGACCCCGCGCCCAAAGGGGAGTCCACTTCGCAGCTGGAACGGCCTGACGTATGGGCGCTACGCTCGCCCCATGGACGACGGCGGACTCCAAGCAGCGGTGAACCAACTCCTCACCCACCAAGACCGTGTTCTCCAACTCCCACCAAGACCCGAAAAGCAGGACCTGCTTGCCGAACCCTTCCTCGAGTACGAGCAGGGAAACCTCGCCATCTACTACGCCCCGGTTGGGAACGTCGAGCCACTGGCTCGCGTCGTCCTCCTCGGAATCACCCCTGGCTGGACCCAGGTGCAGTCGGCATTCATCAACGCTGCCGAACTCCTGCGCGCCGGCGCCAGCGCCCAAGAGACGCTACGAGAGATCCACCGCCGTGT
>CAYGTG010000050.1:2499-7038 GCA_964352485.1 uncultured Nannocystaceae bacterium
AACCTCGTCACGATGCTCGACGGGATCGGACTCGCGCAGGCGCTCGGCCTCGACAGCAGCGCGGAGCTGTTCGACGGCGCGGCGGCCCTCCTGCACTCTACCTCCGCGATTCGCCACCCCGTCTTCGTACGCGGAGACAACTACACCGGCTGCGCACCCCCACTGCCATGCTCGAGTCGATGCGGATCCGCCATCACGCCTTCACCGGCGAGCAGGACACGGGCATCCACCTGGGCACGACCCTGGGGTGGCTGCAGTCCAAGGGGGCGAAGGAGCACCCGTTGCGGGTGTATGACGTCCCCGGCGACCACTTCGAGAGTCTCGCCCCGGCCTGCGCCGCTTTCTTCGACTTGGCGGAGGGTCGAGCATCACCCATTGCCGCGCGGAGTCCCGAGTCGCTCGACGCCGCGGGTCGGGACCCGGCGCTTGCGCTGTATCAGAGCGAGACCGTGTTGGGAGAAGGGCCGTTCGGCGAACCCAAGCTGGACTCCGCCAGCAGCGAATCCCAGCTTCTCGAGCTTGAGGGGTGGATGCTCAAGATTCCAGCGGCCGCCACCACCAAGGTCTTGGTGCCCGACTGGCCGAAGACCGTCGGGTTCTATACCGAGGACTTCGGGGGCTCGTTGACGGTGGCTCAAATCCCGCCTGAGAACCAGGCGGGCTTCCGACCGCTCGATGCCGCCTACGGCGCGTTGAGCAACGCGTTGACCATGATGACTCCGACGGGCACGAATTCGACGGAGAACATCGTCTATCTGGCGGATCGAAGTTCCCGGAGGAACGCACGTGCTTCGATTCTTGCCGGCGACTCGGACTCGCGTAGTCCCGCATCGATGAGATCGAGTTCCTCGCGCGACGCACGGACCGATTCGGCCGTAGCGATCAGCACGGTCACATCGGTTCCGTCGGGAGCGTCGGTGGGCTCCGACAGGACCACAGCGCCCCCCTCGATCCGTCCCGGCTTCGCTTCCATGTGCCAAGGCTAGCCGCTCGCGCCAAGGAATGCCAGTGCCGTGGCGCGAGCCGCAGGGGTAGAACGCTGCGATTCAACCGCCCGGAGCGGTGGGGTGGAGCGAGAGCGGTCTGCAGCCCCGAACGCGTCGTCCCGCCCGGTCCCCTCTGCAGCACGGTAGGGCGCAGACTACGTCCCCAGCAGACAGGTGTCCGACCACCCTCCAGCCCCGAGCCCGCACGACGCTCCGAACTCAGTCCCCTGGTGACCAACGCCCCCCGCGATGTACTGCTGCAGACCATCTTCGGCCAGCCCGAGCACGCCGCCGCTGAGTTGCAGCACATCTTCCCCGGCCACATCACCGGCGCATCGACGGGTCGTCTCTCACCCCACAGCCCCGGGGCTGGCTGCGCTCGCCCGTAGTACCCTGATGTCGCCGTGCGAATCCGAAGCGAAAGTGGCCTGATCGAACTGTCCGTGCTGGAGCGCTTGTCCGAAGACCTGCCCTCAGCTGGGGACGTGCGCGTACTCGCCAAGATCGCTGGCTACGGCGCCACAGGGTCGTCCTCATCGTCGTGGATCGAGCGCGAGGTGCTCCAGGCGTTCGTGGAAGCACTCCACGCGATCAATGCGGGACACGGCGAAGAAGCGGAGCTTCACTCGATGAGTCCTGGCGACCTGGAGATCCGCGTTCGGCTCACTGATGGCGCCGGGCACATCCGTGTCACCGCTTCGGTTGGGCGCACCTACGCTCTTGCCGCGGGCGGGAACGCCAACGCCACCGCTGGTCTCTCACTGGACATCGACCGGAGCCACTTGCGGGGAATCGTGGAGGGGGCCGTCGCGCTTGGTCGGCCGGCGGGGGATGAGTCGCCCCGCGACGATGCGGCGTTCGTCGCCCCGCTGCTTCATTGGGGCCTCGTGCAAATCCGCTCTTTGTGCCGCGAAGGAAGAGCCGAGGCCGCGGCGCAACTTGCAGATGGTCTTCACAATATCCCGCTCGTGCTTTCTCCGACGTACTGGCCGCAGGACCGAGAGTCGTATCGGATCGAGATCGCCGCGCTTGATGATTCGCCCGAGGGACGAGCATGTCTCACGTTTGCCGAGGAGTCAGGGCGGCGGCGGACATGACCTTCATTCCAGAGGCCGCGCTACATGGTCCCCAACGCTGCGCGCCTCTCGCTGTGGCTGCTGCGCGACGCCCGAGACCGCGACTCGCTCCTACGGAGCCTCTCGTCGTGGACGGGTGACCTCGAATCTCTCGCGCAAACACCCCGAGGCAAAGAGCTGCTCGTTGTGCTTCTACGTTACATCGCCAAGGCCTCCCGCGACCTGCAACTGTCCGAATTCCGTGCCATCCTTGATGGGCAGGCGCCCACTGCCGAGGCCGTGACCATGACCATCGAAGAACAACTCCACGCTGAAGGACACGCCAAGGGCCTCGTCCAGGGAAAGGCGCAGGGCAGGGCCGAAGGACTGGCTGCTTCGATCCTCGTCATCCTCCGCGCCCGAGGTCTGCATGTTCCCGCGGAGTCCCGACAGCGCGTCGAGACTTGTACGGACGCGGAGACGCTGGACCGCTGGCTCGTTCGCGCGGCCACTGTCTCCGACCCCGTTGACGTGTTCGAACTCTGAGCCGGATCGAGCGAGTACGGCTGCCAGGCAGTCGACAAACCGAAGTTCGAAGTTCAGCGTCGTCTTCGGACACGGAGACGGACCTTGCCTTCGAGCCCGCCACGCCGAAATGAACCCGGCTGGGCAACGGGAGCCAGGAGCTGCGCCCACAGATGTCGCAGCTCAAATGCGACAGTGCTGTCGCATTTGGCCCGAGTTCCACCCGGTCTCGGCTTGGCTTGGGTCCGGCCTTCTGCCAGAGCACACCTGATCTCCTGCTTGCACCCGATACCCACGTTGCACACAATTGAAGGGCGCATGAGGACCGCCGCACAGACCCGTCGAGCACTCGACCAGCGGGCTGCCAACGCCGACGCGAAGGCTGCGGGCTTGCCGATGCCGCACGCAAACCCGTGGGACTCCCTCATGCACAAGCTCCCCGAGGACGCGTCCCATGAGGAGCAGATGCAGTGGTGTGCGGACTTGGCTGAGCGCTGTGCTCCGCGCCCTTGAGTAGGAGGGACGGGTCGCGGCGGAGAAGAGCAGGTCGCTGGGTTGTGAGGTACGGGTGGACCGGTCGATGTGCCCGAGGTCTTCAGTCCAGCGTTTGCTGCTCGAGCACCGTCCGGATCTGGCACCGCCACGGCCCCTCTTGGGCCCGACTTTCGCCCCGATGCCTTCGCTCTCCCGGGCTCGGCCCCTATGTCGCCGTCAACCTGGCTCACGCGTCTGCGTCGTCCGGCCGTCGAAGCACACCGACACCCACCCAGAAACCGTAGGCTGCGATTCCGGTGAAGACGAGCCCCAGCACGACCTGAAACCACTCGCGCTGGCCGACCTCCTCCTCGAGCCGGCAGCGCTCCGGGTCGGACGCGTTGTACCGGACCCGCTTGTCGAACACCGCGATGCCAATGGTGTGGCACGCGTATCGCTGGCCATCGACCGCGATGACGGGGCGGCGGTTGGCCTTGGAGCCACTGATGTCGACCACGGTCGTCACCGACCCGTTTTTGAGGTCAGTTCCTGTGTCGAGCCCGCTCCACAACGCGGTCACCCCGAGCCCGAGGATCCCGGCCATGAACACGAAGTACAGTACGCTCTTCATGGCGGCGTCACGATGATGGCAGCTCGGAGGCGCGCTCGACCGTGTGTAGTACTTCCACTGGAAACAGCGCGCCGTACCCTTGTCGCTCGCGCTCGTACCCAAACCCCTCGGCCGCGTCGGCTTGCAACGGCAGCCGCATCAGAGACGGGGGAGGGCTTCTCGGATGCGGGCTGCCACCTTGTCGCCCGGGAATGAGGCGGGACTCACCACGTTCGACGTCGTGTCGGGTTTCACCACGGGCTGCTCGGGCCTGCTCAAAGGTCGTCTTCGCCTCGGCCGTCACTTCAAGAGCTTACGTCACGGCACCGGGTGGAGCCAGAGCGAGCCGTTCGAAGCCGGAGCACTGCGGGGCGAGCTTCACGACCCAGGCGCAGAAGCTGAGCCGGCCCAGGACGTCGATGGCGGCGAGCTTGGCTTGGTCGAGTATCATTCGAACGACGCCGACCTGCGGTCACGAACCCTTGCAACCGCGGCGCGCCTCTCCGTATGGCTGCCGCGCGACGCCTGAGACCGCGACGCGCCGATCCCGTGGAGCTGACGGTCATGCTCGGCGGGTCGCGAGGACCTTGTGGCCGGCCTGATCGCGGGACCCGAAGAAACCGTGCAACACCGGGCGTCGGTGGCCGACAGGGGGGTCGTGAGCAACGCCCAACCCGTCCAGCCTCAGTTCGCCACCGGTCATATGATCGACGCACCTCCAGGGTGGTGGTCGACCTACGAGCCGCATATCTACGCCTGGATCGAGCAGCGCGGTTTCCGTACGCCCCGTCGGCAGGTCTCGGCGCGGATCGCTGGCTTCTTCCTGCTCGATGCCCCGTTGCTGCGCGCCCGATGGCGTGAACCCGAGGCAGGGCGACCGGTCTTCGAG
>CAYGTG010000050.1:7048-16677 GCA_964352485.1 uncultured Nannocystaceae bacterium
GAACTCGTCTTTCGGGTGGTGGGGGCGGAGCCTGCGGGGTCCTGGCAGAGCGCGACGGTGCTGCCCGACCTTGCCGACTTCGTTGGGTACATGGGCGAGGTCGGGGCGGTCCCCGCCGAGGTGTGTGCCCGCATCCTCGAGGACTTCACGGCCTGTGCAGAGCGCCTGTTCGAAACGTGGTCCATCCAGGATCGCCCGGCGGAGGCGTACTGGATTCCGCGCCCGGTCCCGTACCGGAGCCCGACTCGGCCGGGCCGAAACGCCCGATGCCCCTGCGACAGCGGAGCGAAGTACAAGCGCTGTTGCGGGCTGAACTGAGGCAAGTGCGGGTCACTCCCATTCAAGCGGTCGCAGCGCGACTCACTCAGCGACTGCCCTGGAAGCTGCCCCGACCTCCACCGTGCGAGGTGCTATCATCGTTGGGTGCGCGATGACGCAACGGCGCGGAAGGAACGAGCCCAACGCCGGCGGGAGACCTGGCGCGTAGAGCCGCTGACCGACGCGCCGCCTGCCGCTCCGTTGGACCTCGACGCGAGACTCGAGCTGCTTGAGGAGCTCCGGCGTGTCGGCTTCGCCCTTGCCGGAATTGAGTATCCGGAGGGGCCGACTCCGAAACATGTGCGGCGCACGTGGCCGGTGGAGCGCATCGGTTGAGTACGGCCAAGCTTCCCGCGGACTTTTAAGATTTGCTCGTTTGCCTGATCGAGGCCGGGGCTGACTGCGATGCTGATCGGCGGCTACGCTGTGATGGCGCACGGATACATCCGAGCGACGCAGGACCTGGATGTTTGGGTTCGGCCGACCTCGGCCAACGCGGCTCGCGTGATGGCTGCACTCGTAGAGTTCGGGCTCCCCCCTGGATTGAGCGAGGAACAACTCCTTCTGAGCACCGCGAAACCACCGACCGGATTCCGATTTGGTCGACCTCCGTTTGCTGTTGACCTGATCACCAGCGTTCAAGGCGTGGAGTTCGAAGATGCCTGGGCGGGCAGCGCAGTTCGGCGGCTTGGTGGGATCGATGTTCGGGTGATCGGGCGGGCTGCACTGCTCGCGAACAAGCGAGCGACCGGCCGGGCGAAGGACGCGGCAGACGTCGAGGCGCTTGAAGCCCTTGTCGAATCTGACCTCGGCTGAACGGAGTGTCCGGTGGCTCGATCGGTTCCAAGGTTGGCCGGTGGCCCCCGAACGCTGGACTGAACTGTTCGCGGCCGTGCAGGCACGCAACGCGCAGGTGTCGATCGGTGACGCGCGCCAGGGTAGGGTATTCGCGTGAACACAGCCCGATGGCTGTCGAACCTGGGAGCGTTCGCTCTCCTTCTCACCGCGTGCGACGCCAAGCAGGCGCCGACCAAGGCATCGGCCGACCCCGAGCTGCCGAGTCCCAGCGCTCGGCCACCTCTTCCCTCGGAGCCGATCCGCACTCCGGGACGACCGGACCTACTGTCGTTGCAGCGCGCCGACCCGACGAGCCTACGCAGAACTTGAGCAGCGCACCGAGGCTTGCACGGAGACGGAGACGCTCGACCGGACCGAGCTGTTCGTGTCCCGGCGCAGCTTCGATTGCGCTACATCTGTTCGGCATTGGCAAGGTCACTCACGTTACCCGGACTCATCCTGTTCCTCGCGGGCTGTGGCCCCGCGGTTGGAGCCTCTGGTGGAGATGGATCCAGCGGTGAGACCGAGTCTTCCTCCGGCCCCTCGGCGACTTCGAGCCCAACTTCGACCTCGGTTGAGCCGTCCTCGGGCTCGGTGGCGTCCTCCCAGGGATCGAGCACCGGCGTGCCTGATGGGTCTTCGGGCGGGACGACGACGGGATTCGTGCCGCCTCAGCTCTGCCTCGAGCATGGATACCCCGGGGTCCAGGTCTCAGACGCGTTTCAGCTCGCGGATGTGGACGGTGATGGTGTCGATGAGCTTTGGCGGCGCTTCCCAGCCGTCAAGCCCGGGATGCTCTCGGGTGCTCGCGGCTACGTTGTTGAAGACCTCGAGCTCTCAAGTCCCTCGGTCTGGTTTGAGTTCGAGGCGGATACAGTCGCGATCGCGGACATCGATGGCGATGGACATGACGATCTCGTTCGAACCTGGATGGGCGCTCTCGAGTATCGGCGTGGCGAGCCTGGCCCGACGTTCGCCGAGGCGTTCGTGCCGATTGCTGCGGCGCCGGGGCCAGCTCCAAGGATCTATGTCGACATTGATGGCGACGGGGACGATGACGGCTTGAGCACCATCACGACGCCCGAGGGACTGCGCCTCAGCGTCCATACCAACGGTGCGGGCGCGAGGCTGTCGGTGGTCGCAGAACTCATCGTTCCCGGCAACACGATCGCCCAGCTCGAGCGCGCGGACCGTGTTGCAGGGACGCCATGGCTCGTCGTTGACCTCGAGTGGTCGCTCGTATTCCTCGACGTGGATCGCGACGTGCAGCTGGTCGGCAGCCTCGCCGCGGACGCCCGGTTTCTCGGCGGATACGCAGGTGAACAAGGCCCGGTCGGTTTCGTGTTCGTCGTCGATGACGCTGCGGTCGACCAGGTGGAGTTCCACGACGGCGTGCTCCAAACGACGCGGGTTCTCGAAGACGTGCTGGACGCTGCAGTCGCCGACTTTGAGGGACTCGGGTCGCCTCAGATCCTCTACCGCACCGAGGCCGAGCTCTTGCTGCGGCGGGTGGAACAGGACGTCGAGTTCACGGTGGGCCTCGACCGAGAGCAGGATACGTTCGCGCTTCCGTGGGGCCCCGCCAACTTCGGCCCAGGCGCAGGTGTCCTTGCGCGGGCCTGCGGCTTCATCTGCGAGTTCATTCCGGCTCGGCTTGTCGACTGCTGAATCAGCGTTGAGGTAGCCGTCGCACTGCCGGTGCTGAAGCTGCCCAGACCGCACGCGGCGGATCTGTGGAGTGGACAGTATGGTTTGGGCCCGGGTCGCCGACTACACTCGTGGGGCGCTCGATCAGGTTCGGCTTTTCACCGAGTTGGAAGACGCCCGGCGCATCCTCATCGCAGGGGCCGGAGGTGGGTACGATGTCTATGCCGGCATCCCGCTGTATGCGGCACTCCGCCGGCGAGGGGGCGAGGTCTTCCTCGGCAACCTGAGCTTCACGGACCTTCATGCAGTCCAGGGCGCACGGGTCACGAAAGCGTCGGTCGAAGTGGGGCCCGACACTCCCGGCCCGGACAGCTACTTCCCAGAACGCTCGCTGGCCCGGTTCATACAACCGTGGTCTATGGTGAAGCATGCCTCGCAGGTTCGCTCTCACCGTGCTGCTGCTCTTGGGGTCTTGCGGGGCATCCGCGTCCGAGGCAATGACCCCATTTGAACCCGCAGGCCCTGCGCCGGGCACCGCTCCTGCGCCCGAACCTGAACCTGAACCTGAACCTGAACAGCTCGCGGATGCCTCCCGCTGCCTGCCCGTGGTCTCCGTGGAGTGCGGTTGCGTGTACGACTGCGGCGTGGGCGGGCCCCCGGACGCGAGCGGCGTGCTCAGCGTGAACCACGCCTTCTGGTCCGAGCCCATCACCGCGCGAGTCCAGCAGTGGTGCGTCGACGGTGAATGCACAGAGGCATTCGCCGCCGAGCTCGTTTGCGGCATCATCTGTGCGCCGAAACCCGCCGACCCAACGTGCGCTTTTCGTGATGGCCGCTGCGGGTCAGGGCGTGGTGACCCGCCGGCATCGCCGTAGCTGGGCGGGGCCTGCCGCAGAGCGGTCTCAGCGCAAACTCGTTCCAAAACCGTCGTTAGCCTGGCGAGACTTGGCCGTGCCAAGCGAGGCCATCGAACTCGGCCGCGACCGTGTAGTCCGTCCCGTTCACCGAAATGGTGAAGCTCATGGACTCGTCCCAGGCCCACTTCGCCTTGACCACGGCTACAGCGGCGGCAGCAGTCTGCGCGGCATCGGCCTCCGAAACCTCGACGACCACGCGGCCCGTCTCTTCTCGGACCACGAATGCGACGGGGTGCGTGGCTACATGCTCCCGCAGCAAGTCGACGATTTTCACTCGTTCCTCTTTTGTGGGCGCGCCTTCGGTGGGCAGGACGACGAAAATCCCCTCCGAGCCACATTGGGCATGGGCACCTTGAAACTGAGCTGAGTCAGGACACGACTCGAGACCGCCAATCACAATGCGCCCCTCATGCGTGTCCAGGTCGCGCGCCCAGAGGTACCCGGCCATCGGGTTCAAGAAGAGTTGCTCACTGTGAACGCGAACCTCCACGAACGCGGTCTTCTTCATCCGCGCGACCCTGGCGCAGACTTCACCCCTGAGGGCAGAAGAACGCCACGTCGGCCTGCTGGACGTCGCGGTAGGACTCGCAGGCCGCTCCGCACAGGCGGATCTGCGTGTACTCGACGCTGTACGTCCAGCCGTTCTCGCCGGCCTCGCAGGCTTTGGGATCGATCAAGTCGTACAGGGTGCCATCGATGTCGACCTCGGCGAGGCTGGGGTGCGTCGGGGCGGGGTCGAGCTCGAGGTCGCAGCTGAGCAGGTCGCCGATGACCACGTCCATGAACGATTGCAGTTGAGTGGTGTCGGTAGCGTTGTAGAAACGCTCGGCGTCACCGGGCATGCCGAGCGGGACGCCGCCGGCCTCGGCGTAGGCGTTCATGTCTGCGACCGTGAACGTGCCGATGTCGACGCCGACGACGTAGGTCGGGATCCCGTGGTCCTGAAACAGAATTTCGATCTCGGACCTCAGCGTTGCGGGAGTGCCTGAGCACCCCGCGTCCCCGTCGAGCAGGAGGAGCGCAGCGCGAGGCCGGTCCGGGTCGGCGTCGACGATGAGCGAGACGGCTCCCTGGACGAACGCCTCGAACGCGGGCGTGAGTCCGGTACCAGTACTGGACGCGGCCGGGATCGAGCTGAGAATCGCGGCGTCGTTGTCCAGCGCAGGGTCCACGTCGAGGCCCGCCGAGACGCCGCAGCTGGCGTCTGAGGGAAACACCTTGACGCCGAATTCGACGACCGGAGCGTAGCTCTCGAGGATGAACGTGACGGCGTTGTGAAGCGCGTTCCACCGCGAGATTGAGCCGAGCACAGGATCGGTGAAGTTGCTGCCCATCGAACCCGAGTGGTCGAGGACCATGACCATCGTCGGCTCTACGAAGTCGATCGTCGGTGCTTGCTCATCGCAGGCTGCGCTGCCCTTGGGGACCGCGTTCACGTCGAGAACGATCGGCGGGGGCCCGGGGTCTGAGTCGTCCCCGTCGTCGGGAGTCATCGACGTGACGCCGCCAGGCCCGGTGGAGGTGGCGTCGCCGGAGCTGGTCGAAGACGGTACCTCGCCCGTCGACTCCGAAACACCGGGGCCAGCGTCGACACCGGCGGACGCGATGCCGTCGGTGGCGTCGGCTCCGGCCTCGTCGCTCGAGCACCCGAGTACCCCGAGTGTCGCGAACACAAACCCGAGAGTGGCAGCGTGCCCAAAACCCGCTCGGTCAGCTTGAGACATCGTCACGCCTCGACTCTAGAACGCATGCCCGTGAACGAACAGTCGCAAGGCCTTGCGGAAAACCCGCCGCTCCATAGCTCGCGGTACCTCGGCCGCTGAGACCACGACGGAAGCCTCTAACGACCGCTTTTCTAGTCGATCCGGACCCAGGGTTGTTTCTGCGGAGGTACCGCCAACAGCCCAGTGGCCAAGCCCATGGCCCAATGGCGGGCCGCGTTCGCTCAGCGCCCTCATGGTACGGCCGGAATCACGCGGTTTTTTCCGCGAGGGAACAAGGTCGATTCCTTGCTCTGTCCGATAAGTCGTGCGTTCCCTGAACCGGTCCTACCTTGACCTCGCGTGCAGCAGCTCCTGCGGGCGCTCGGCAGGACTTCTGCGGAGGCCGTCCTCGTGACTCGCCCGCGGTTCCTCGAGGCCGGAGAGGTCGTCATGGGCCCGCGCAAGTGCAGCGAAGGTCGTAACCACAGCGCGAGAATCCCGTACTTTCCCAGCGACGTCCGGCGGAACGTGTCTCCACACCCCCCATGCATCGAACTGCCCGACCCATGAAGCGACTCTCCTGTGCGTTGTTCTTGCTGACCGGCTGCGGACCCGAAGTCGCCGTCGACGCCGCGCTGCCCTGCCAACCGAACCGGGCCGGCTGTCCGCAGTCGACCGGCGCTTCGCAGGACCCCCTGCTCCCCCTCGGACGGGCAGACACCGACAGCTTCATCGAGATCACCGACATCATCACGCACGGAGGGGTCGCGTACCTGTGCACCGGGGTCCAGGCGCTGATGACCTTCGAGCTCACCGCCGACGGCCTGCCCCGGCTGCTGGCCAAGGACGTCCGCCCCTCCGACGAGCTGTCCAACCCCGATTACCCGCGGTGCCAGCACGTCGCGCTCGAGCCCTCGACATCGCGCCTGGTGGTGACCAGCCGCGGCGACGAGGTGCAGCCGCAGAGCTGGCTGGCGGTCTTTGACGTGTCCACGCCGTCCTCCCCGGAGTTGATCGCAACGTGGGCGCCACCGCAAGGATCCATCGAAGGTGTGGACATCCGCGGCGACCGCATCTTCGCCGCCATGCACCGCCAGGGAGTCGCGGCGCTGAGGCTCGAAGGCGACACCATCGTCGAAACCGATCGGGTCCTCGAAACCGGCGCCGACGCCTGGCAACCCGTGCTGCACGACGACACCCTGATCGTCGCGGAGGGCGAGGCCGGGGTCCGCATCTACGACCTCACCGAGGTTGGGCTCGACATCCGCACCACCGTCACGCTCCGCGGCTCCAGCCGTGATCTGCTGGTCGACGGAGGACGCGCCTACGTGACGACTTCGGGCGGCGTCGCGGTCATCGAGTTGGGCGACGCCCCGGCCGTGCTGGGTGAGCACACCGTCGCGGGCTCCCCCCTGGACGTAGCCCGGCTCGGGCCAGGCCAGGTCGCCCTCGCCGAGTGGGACGCGTTGCGCGGCTACGACCTCTCGGACCCGAGTCAGCTCGTCCCCCTGTTCTCGGAGACCGTCGTCACCGAAAACACGCACTCGCGAGTGCTCGCCGTCGGGACCCACGATGATGGCCGAAGGGTGCTCGCCGGAGAGTGGACGGGGCTGCACGCCTATGCATTCGCCCCCGCTGCGGGGCCCGAGGTCGACCTCAACCCCACCAGCCTGCACTTTGGGAGCGTCGACGTGGACGAGACGGACGCGCGGGTGCTGGTCGTTTCGAACCAGGGCACCACGCCCTTGACCGTGCACGACATCACCGGCCCGCCCCAGGTCTCCGTCGATGAGGATGAGCGCTGCTTCGTCGTCGAGCCGGGCCAGTCCACCGCAGTGGAGATCGAGCTGAAACCCACGTCGGAGCTTCCACTGCGCACGACCGTCCGCGTCTGCAGCGACGATCCCGACGAGCCGGAGGCACACGCGGTGCTCACGGCCAACATCGGCGGGCTCGGCGTGGGAGAGCCCGCCCCGGCGTTCTCCCTACAGGACCTCGAGGGCAACACCTGGTCCAGCGCCGACCTCGAGGGGAAGGTGGCCGTGCTGGCCTACTTCGCCACCTTCTGACCCGTCTGCGCTCTGGAGTTTCCAGAGCTCGAGACCCGCATCCGCGCGCAGTATCCCGAAGACGAGGTGGTGGTGTTTGGTCTGGCTGGGCTGGGCGTATTCGGCACCGAGTCTCCCGAGACCTTGGCCGCGTTCGTCGAACAGACGGGCGTCACGTTCCCCATCCTGCAAAACGATCGGACCTACTTCGAGTACGACGATCCAGACTTCGCGATCAGCCCCTATCCGCTCGACGTCATCGTCGATCAAGACGGCAACATCGCCTACCTGCGTCGCGAGTACGACGCCGAGGCAATGCTGATGACCATCGACAGGCTGCTGGCACGCTGAGTCGGACTCACCAGGGGATAGGGCCGCCGTCCCACGCCACGAAACATCCGTTGTCCTGGGGTGTCGTCCCTTCGACGATGCGCAGCAGCTGTTCGGCGGCCCGCGAGACCTGGGCCGACGGACTCGCCGCATTCTCCACGACTCAAGCCGCGCTCGACCCGCGCTCGACCCGCGCTCGACCCGCGCTCGACTGGAGCAGGCCGGAAGCGCTTCGTTCGGTGAATCTAGCTGGGAAAACCTGGACTGGGCGACCGACCTCGGGGTCGGGGTCATCGCCGATCCGAGGCCAGCTCGCTCTGACCGACGTGCCGTGCTGCGCCCAACGGCTACCGTGCGCAGGCCAGGACGAAGGGGCCGCCCCCTGGTTCCTCCGGGGGTATCGCGATGGTGACGGTGCTTTCGTCCACGGCTACGACCCGTCCAGGATCCCAGGTGGGATGGATGATCGTGTCGCCAACGGCGTAGCTCTGCCCCGGGGCTAGGGGCTTGCCCGCGGCGATGTTCGTGGCGGAGTTGGGGTCGGGACTCAACGCGATTTCGCGACAAGCGCCGGTCCACGCCGGTAGCTTCGCAAACTCATCCCGTCGCTGAACGGTGATGAAGAGGTGTTTGTCTCCCGCTCGCGGTTTGTTGACGTCAACCAAGAAGTTGGGGCCGTACACGGCCGAGTAGGACACCGAGCCGATGAGCTCGATCTTGCCGTCCAGGCTCTTGCGAATCGCGCGGAAGGCTTTGTCGGCCCCGCTCTGCCAGAATAAGTCGAAGTGGACCTGACGGCTAGGACCACCGCTGATGCGCTCGGTCTGGCTGAGCAGGCGCCAGGGTTTGGGTAACGGGAAGTCCTTCGGCAAGGCGTCTGGCAATTCCTCGAGCACCCGCTCCGCGGACCGACGCGCGACCTCTCGGTCAAGTGGCTTTGGCGGCGCGGGCTTCGGGGCCGGGGCGGTACTCGCGGCGCTCTTGCCGTGTGGCTCGGGTTGGGGTGACTCGGCGTCGCTCTGATTGCACCCGTGCAGAAGCATCAGCAGCACCAAGAATCTCACCCGGTGAGCATACCGAACCCGAGAGGACCTCTCGCTGAGCTAAGGCGTCGGGTGCGGTTGAGTGAAATCAAGTGGGAAAACCGAGGTTGGGCGGGGTCGTGGAGCGGCGGGGAAGATTTCTGCGGCGTACTGCAAGTTTTGGCGACACCGCCAGGAGCGAAAAAGACGAGTGAGACGTCGTGTCGGGTTTCACCACGGGCACTAGCAGCAACCGGGCTCCCGTCCGCCCCTCGTGCTCGTGTCGAGCGGTTCGCGCCGTAACCCGCCGCTACGAATCAAAGAAAATCGGAAGAATCACCAGGTTGCCGTCATCAGTTCCCACGGTGTCTTGCACTTACCCGAGTAGAGTCGCGGGCGTCAGCGCCAGGCGAGTCTCCCAGGGAGAGAACCTCATGGCAGCTGGTTGGTGTAGATCAAAACAGGACTTGAATACCGTCGCGCGCGATTTTGTGCGGCGGATCGGGCAGGAGCGCGGTTTCCACGACGTCCGAATCTACGAGGTCGGTGTTGGGCCGAGAGTGGACGGCATCTACGCAGGGGAGAAGTGGAAGGTGCTCTTCTCAATGCGGGGCAACGGAATCCGATTCGCGACCGACAACGTGCCCCGGCAAGTCCTGTACATTCTGAACGAGGTCTGCACGCGCGACTATCCCGCTGGCGCGACGATGCTCCCGCGGTAGTCACGGCACCACGGCCAACCAGTCCGCACCCTAGACCTCAATCAAGCGCTGCTTGATTGAGGTCTAGGCTCCAATCCTTGAAGGG